>JAAZYN010000223.1 GCA_014239625.1 Myxococcales bacterium
CGTCGTGGTGCTGGGCCCGCAGCGGCGCGGTCGCGTGCCGGTGCTGGGGTCCGACTTACAGACGCGGCGCGTGCGGGCCCGCGTGCTGCGCGACATGGTGTGCGCGCCCCTCGAAGGTCCGATGAACGCACGGATGCGGGAGCTCTTGGAGCCCTTGGAGCTGACCGCACGCGAGCGCCGTCGCGCCGAGGCCGGCCTTATGGAGGGGCGCCTGCAGGGGGCCCTGGTGACGGGGCTGTGGATCATCCGCCTGGCGCCGTCGGCGTCCCTGTGGCGCCGCGCCAAGCGCGCTGGGATCGTTCGCCTGGCAAGCCTCATCGCCATCGTTCATGCGCTGCAATATGGCGCCTTCATCGCGTCTTGGGGCCTCATCGGTGGCGGGATCCTGGATGGCCGCGTGGAGATCGGGTGGCTGTCGGCCTGGGGGCTCTTGTTGCTCTCCATCATCCCCCTCCAGGTGGCGGCGGCCTGGGCGCAAGGGCGGCTGTCCATCGCCTTGGCGACCGTGCTGAGGTCACGCTTGATGACCGGCGCGACGCGGATGCATCCGGACGACCTGCGGAACCGTGGTGTCGGGCAGCTGCTGGGACAGGTCATCGAGTCCGACGCCATCGAGTCGTCAGCTCTCTCCACTGGCCTCACGGGGTTGATGACGGTCATCGAGCTGGCGGCTGTATTCTGGGTGCTGTCGCTCGGTAGCGGCGGCGGTCTGCACGTGGCGTTGCTCGTGGGCTGGGTGGTGTTCACGATGCTGCTCGCCGGCACCTTGTATCGACGACTGCAGCGCTGGACCGACGCGCGACTGGACATGACAGACGACCTGGTAGAGCAGATGGTCGGCCACCGGACCCGGCTCGCGCAGCAGGCCTCACAACGCTGGCATGAGCGAGAGGACGCCACATTGGTAGGCTATCTGGCACTGGCACAGCGACTGGACCAGGTGCGGGCGGTGATGACCAGCGTCGTCCCTCGTGGCTGGTTACTCCTGGGGATCGTTGGCCTCATCCCCGCCCTGCTCGTCCCCGACCCGGATGTGTCGGGGTTGGCAGTCGCTCTGGGCGGCATCTTGCTCGCCCAGGGCGCGCTTCGGAGACTCATGGGGGGCCTCGGCTCCCTGATGGCGACATTGATCGCCTGGAGGAAGGTCGCGCCGCTGTATGATGCTGCCGCGCACGGGCCCGGGCCACCAGCTCCGGACGCCGCGCTGGTAGCGATCAGCCCCCCGCCGGAGCGCGAGCGCGGTGAGATGCTGCTCGACTTGGAAGAGGTCGTGTTCCGCTATCGCGACAACGGACCGTCGGTCTTGGAGGGGGCGACGCTGCGCGTGCGACGCGGCGATCGGGTGTTGGTCGAGGGGCCCTCCGGGAGCGGCAAGTCCACACTCGCGGCCATCGCCGCCGGTCTCCGGACGCCGCAGAGTGGCCTGGTGCTGCTGGACGGGTTGGATCACCGGACCCTGGGTATGGCCGGTTGGCGGCGGCGCGTGGTCGCCGCGCCGCAATTTCACGACAATCACATCGTGACGGACTCACTGGCCTTCAACCTGCTGATGGGTCGTCGCTGGCCGCCGCGCGCAGAAGATCTGCATGACGCCGGGGAGGTCTGCGAGGCCCTCGGTCTGGGCCCACTCATCGCCCGCATGCCCGGCGGACTCAGTCAGGTCGTAGGCGAGAGCGGGTGGCAGCTGTCCCACGGGGAGCGCAGCCGCTTGTTTTTGGCCCGCGCGTTGCTTCAGGAGGCCGATCTGCTGGTCCTCGACGAGAGCTTCGCAGCGCTCGACCCCGATAACCTACAGCGCTGCCTCCGGTGCGTCGCCGAGCGCGCACCGACGCTGCTGGTCATCGCTCACCCCTGACGGCGTGAGGGGGATGTCCAATCGCACGACAAACCCCGATCTGGTCACGCATGAGACCTCGCCGCGGAGCTGCCTCGTCAGGGCCTTGACCATATGCCAGCTCAGGTCGTTCCTGGACGTCTCGGACCTACCGGGGCCTTCGTCGGAGACCGCGACCTGAAAGCCTGTGGGGGTCTGTCGCAGCAGAATCCGAATACGAGCTACGCCGTCCTCGGATCGTCCGTGCTTGGCGCTGCTGCTCAGCAGCTCGTTGAGCAGGAGCCCCAACGGCATGGCCCGATCGATTCCGAGCTCGAGCCGGTCGCCATCGACGGCGATCTCTGTGCGGTCGCGGGCCATGCTGATGATGCTACGACAGAGGTTCTGAAGGTACGCCCGGAGATCAATGTTGACCAGCGAGCTGTGGGCGTGGATTTGCTGGTGGATGAGCGCCATCGCGCGCACTCTGCTCGCGGCCTCGCCGAGTATTGTCTTGGTGCGATCATCGGATTGCCGGCCCTGTAGCGACAGCAGGCTCGAGAGAATCTGCAGGTTGTTATTGACCCGGTGGTGGACCTCACGAAGCAGGGCGGCTTTTTCACCCAGCGCGAACTCGAGATACTTTGGGGTAGCCATCATAATGAGTCTCCTGCGAAAAGGGGGGGAGTGCCTTGGCACCTTTATCGTTGGTAAGGCGCCACGGCGCCTGCGCGAAAGCGGCGCGTTCACCGCGCGCGCACTTTTTTCCGCACGTACATATTTGAGAGGGCAGGTGGCCTTTTTGTGAGGTCGGTGACTGTGCCGGGTCGAAAAAGCCCCGCGTAGCGCCATTGAACCGTCCACGCGGGAACGCGCCGATGGGCGCCGCGTGGCGCAGGGCGGCGGCCGTTGGGGTCGCCGCCGGCATACGTCACTCCGGCCGGACCGAGGCACTGTCGGTCGGCGCCTTGGATACGCCGGTCACGGTTGAGGGGCCGTGGACGTCGTCGGTTGGACGAGGGCGCGTCAGCTCTGCGACGCCCCTCGTCGTCGCTTCAGGCTACCGCCCGCCCAGCGGCGGCGATGTCTCAGCGGTCACTACGAACTGCTCTTGAGTGGCCGCGTCGCCGACGGGGGCCGTGTAGAAACGGGGCTCGTCATCTTCGCCGAAGACCAACGTCTGTCCGTCCGGGGTGACGTTGATGAGCTCGGGCGAATGGGGGAGCGGCTGCTTGGTCGCCTCGGCGGCCCCGACGCTCAGCGCCGTGAGCGCGTGGTCGGTGAGCAGATACAGGGTGTCGCCGGACCGGACAAATCGATCCAGGCGCGCGTCGGTTCCGCTGACGGCGATACGAGAGCCGCTGTCCGCGTCGAATCGGTAGAGGGGGCTCGTGTCCGTCGAGCAGTTCTGACCCCCGGCGGGCTGGTCGTCGCAGACGACGGTTTTGTGGTGCGCGTAGATCCAACGACCGCTCAAACCAGTGAGCAGGTAGCTCGGCTCATCGTGCCCGTACTCGATGACGTCCCACTTCAGAGACGGGAGGGCGACCACGATGAGCCCTACCTCTTCGGCCTGGTCGTAGCCCCACACGTTCTGCATGTCGTCCTTTCGGGTGAACCCCACCGCCCGGGATCCGTCCTCGGAGATCTCCACGGGACCGAACCCCGGGAGGTTGGTCACGAACTCTCGGGTCTTCAGGTTGATGACCGAGATCGGGTCGGAGCTGTCGCCGTTGTTGTCCAAGCAGCGGATGGGTGCCAGGAGCGCCAGCTCGCCACCCGGCTGCAGCTTCAACTCGTCGGCACAGTTTGGGAAGGAGACGGTGGTGGTGACGGCGCCGCTGGAGCCATCGACGAAGGCGACGCTGGCCACGGGTTCGCCCGCCGCGTCCCAGGTGGAGGACGTCAGCAGGATGGAGCCGTCAGGCGCAAAGTCGAGGTCGCGCAGGCGCTCTGTGAAGTCGATCTGGCGAGCTTTCAGGTCGGTGGTGTCCCAGAGCCCGATGGCGCACATGCTGATGGTGGCGTTGGGGGAGCAGCTGCCGTTCAGGTTGAGCCACTCGAGCAGATCGTGGGTGACGATGTTGGAGCCGATGATGAAGCGACCGTCCGGCGAGACATCGAGGGCGCTGAACGCTTCGTCGAAGGTGGCGAGGTGGGTCGTGGCGAAGCTCTGCAGGTCGATCCGTGTCACCCGCCGGCCGTCCTCTCCGAGCACGTACGCGGCTGATCCGTCCGGAGCGAAGTTGATGCGCCGAATGTTGATGAGGTCGTCGAAGACCACCGTGGTCGCGTCCAGGCTGAGCGTTTGGAGAGTCAGGACCATCCCAGGCGCGTCCCACCCCGCGTTCGGTCCGGGGATGGGGACCTGAACCAAGAGGCTCGTCCCGTCGGGAGTGAGGATCACGTCATGGTACTTGAGCACATAGTCCCACGAGGTCTCTCCGGTTATCGGGTCACGCCTGCGGTCGACCGTGTGGCGGCCGGGGTCGCGTCCGCGGTCCTGCCAACCGGTGGTCTCTTGATTCTCCTCGGCGCTTCGGTCCACCTCCACGGTCCAGCAGGCCGCTATGGTGGTGGTGGCGACGAGGGTCGTCACGGCGATTCGTGTCCAGCGGAGTGCGCGCATCATGGTCTCCTTGTCCAGTAGGCTTCCTGCAAGGAGCAACTTTGATGCCATGTGCCGAGGTGTTTCTTAAGTTCCTGTTTTTTTGCCACTAACTCCTCGATGTTCGATGGACGAGGGGCCGGTTTGTCGCGCGACCGGGTCGCGCGCCCCTTGAATTCGGTCACGCGAGGGGGTAGCACCGATTCGCTCGTGCGGAGGTGAGCCATGAGTGCGGAAGATCCGGTCATCGAGGTGGGCGACAAGGCGGTGGCCCTGGTCGAGAAGTGGCTGGCGGCAGCGAGCGACGTGGAGACGTCCTCGGAGCGGGCCTCCATGGAGCGGCTGTCAGAGCTGATAGAAGACCCGAACGGAGTGGGTTGGGTGATGGCCTTCGTCGATCGCATCGCCCGCGCCGAAGACCACAAGGTCGCTGCTCACCAGCTGCACTCGTTGGTGCAGACGAGACCCACGCCGGAGTTCTTCTCTTGGGGCGACGGTATCTTGTTGAGCATCGGGTCGGCGCTCGCGCCCGTGATGCCCGGCGTGGTCGTGCCGACGGCGATGCGGCGTATGCGGCAGCTGGTTGGGCACATGGTCGTGGACGCCGAGCCCAAGAGGCTGCACAAGCACTTGACGCAGCGCCAGGCCGAGGGCTACCGCCTCAACGTCAACCTCTTGGGGGAGGCGGTCCTGGGACAGCGCGAGGCCGGCAAGCGTCTCGAGCGGTCGTTGGCGTTGCTGGGCCAGCCCGACGTCGACTACGTCTCGATAAAGCTCTCGTCGGTGGCGGCCCAGCTGAATCACTGGGCGTTCGATGACTGCCTGCGCCGGGTCAGCGAGCCGCTGCGGCTCCTGTTCCGGGAGGGCATGGGCACGCAGCCGGTCACGTTCGTGAACCTCGACATGGAGGAGTATCACGACCTCGAGCTGACCATCGCCGCCTTCAAGGGCGTCTTGCAGGAGGCGGAGTTCGAGGGGCTCAGCGCTGGGATCGTGCTGCAGTGTTACCTGCCGGACTCGTTCGAGGCCCTCAAGGATCTCGTGGGCTGGGCGAACGCTCGGCATCGGCGAACGGGGGGCGAGGTCAAGATTCGCCTCGTCAAAGGTGCCAACCTGGCCATGGAGAAGGTCGACGCGGCGATGCACGGTTGGCGGCAGGCCCCGTACACGACCAAGCATGACACCGACGCCAACTACAAGCGTTGCGTGGACTGGGTGATGACCGAGCACAACCTGGCGGGGGTTCGGATCGGCGTCGCCAGCCACAACCTGTTCGACTTGGCGTTCGCGCACCTGCTCAGTGTCGATCGGGACCTCACCGGGCGGGTCGAGATCGAGATGCTGCAGGGCATGGCGTCGGCTCAGGCGCGCGCGGTGAAGGCCGACGCCGGAGGCCTCTTGCTGTATACGCCCGTGGTGGCGAAGTCGGACTTCGACGTGGCCATCAGCTACCTGTTTCGGCGGCTCGAAGAGAACGCCGCGCCGGAGAACTTTCTTCGAGCGCTCTTCGGTTTGACGCCCGACAGCGAGACCTTCGACGCTCAGCGGCAGCGCTTCGTCGACGCCCTGGCTCATCGCTGGGAGGTCGGCGCCGCGCCGCGCCGGCTCCAAGACCGCTCGAGGGTTCCGGTTTTTTCCGGCTCGACCGGTCGTTTCCACAATGAGGAAGACACCGACCCCGCCCTGGCGGTCAACCGTCGTTGGGCCCAGGGCGTCGTCGCCGCCGGGCCGGTGTCACCGCGTGCGGCGGTGACGACGACGACGGCTGGCGTCGACGAGGTCATCGCCGCGGCTGTGGCTGGCCGCGCTGACTGGGGGCGCCGCTCTGCCGCCCAGCGCCGCGAAGTCCTGCATCGGGTGGCCCACGAGCTCTGCGTGCGTCGTGGCGAGCTG
>JAAZYN010000224.1 GCA_014239625.1 Myxococcales bacterium
CGGCGGAAGCGAGCACGCGCTCGTAGCGCCTGCCCATCCGAAGGTTGCAGCCGAACTCTGGTGAGAAATGCGGGCTAGGAGGCCGCGGTTGAGGCTCGCTCACGGCGGAGGACGTGGGAGACCTCGGCTCCGGTGAGGCGGGTGAAGCGCATAGGGGGCGCGGTGCCACGACTTATGTAGGCTGGCTGAACCTCATGTTCTCGGGGCCTCCAGCTGCACTGGCGGGATCGGCAGCGTTGACACGCGTGACCTCGCTCCGGGTGGCTCGGTGACGGTCCAAGACGACGTCGTCGGCCAGCGGTCCGTGCCATCGCTGGCGGCACCGCGCCTCTTGCTCTCCCTGGAGATGCTGTGAACCACGCGGGCGGACCTGCCGCGGCTGGCTCACGGTCTCGGGACGCTCATCGCGTCGCAGGCATCCAGGCGTCCGCCTCGGAGGCCTTTGCGAAACCACTTCTGACGCTGCTTGGAGCTCCCGTGGGTCCACGTCTCGGGGGTCACACGCCCCTGACCGCGCCTCTGCAAGGTGTCGTCGCCGATCGCTTTGGCAGCGCGAAAGCCCTCCTGAAGGTCACCCGGATCCAGGAGCTTTCGTTTCTGCGCCCAGAAGCCCCAGACTCCCGCCAGACAATCCGCCATCAGCTCCTGCCGAATCGAGTGCTGGTTTGCCGTCTCGCCCCGTCGCGGGCGCGTGGCGAAGACGCCCAGGAGGTGTTGCACGTGGTGGCCGACCTCATGGGCGATGACATACGCCTGCGCAAAGTCTCCCGGCGCGCCAAAGCGTTGGTCGAGCTCCGCGAAGAAGCGGAGGTCGACATACACTCGGCGGTCACCCGGGCAGTAGAAGGGGCCCACCGCCGAGCTCTGGGAGCCACACGCGGAGCTCACGTGATCGGTGAACACGACCATCCTGGCTGGCTGATAAGGCTGTCCCAGCTGCTCGGAGAAGATCTTCTGCCATGTGCGCTGTGCGTCATCGAGGACTTGAGAGGCGAACGCGAACAGCCTCTGCTCTTTCGCGGTCGGTGTGTATTGGTCCCGATCGATGGCTCCCCCGGCGCTCGATTGCAACCCCACATTCGGCGCGCCGCCCTGAAGGCTCCCGAGGAGCTTTGGGCCGAACGCCACGACCAGGATGAGCAACAGCACCGTGGTGCCCATGCCCAATCGGCCTCCATTCGACAGCAGCAGGGCTACCAATCCGCTGACGTCGCCGGACCCTCCCCCTCGGGCGGCGGATGGGCCCCGCCGGTCCTCCACATGGTCACTGCGATATCCTTCATCGTGCCTCATGCTCGCGCTCCCGGTGCCTTCGAACCCTGGCTCGCCGGTATGATTGCCGGTCTTCGTTTCGAAACCAAGGTGGCTCGACCGATGATCGAACTCGCGAAGGGACGCCGACCGCGCGCAGCGTTCATGTGTGATCTGACGTTCATGCGGCCCCCATGCCACCGTCTCAGCGCCCGCAGTCTGGCTGCAGCACCGTGAGCGTCGTGAGGTCATCGGCCACCAGCAGGTGATCGCGGGCACCCCAGACCACGCCGCGCGCGTCGCCCGGGGTGTCGAAGCGAGACACGAGCTCGAGCCCCGCGCCCTGCTCCCCAAACAGATAGACCCCCGATTCGCGACCAGCGACTGCCAGGTATGGGGCCCGCCAGGCGACGCTGGAGCCCAGGTCGTGCCCAGACGTCGGCAGCGACACGACGGGGCCCAGGGGCGTCGGTGAATCACCAGCGTCGACGTCCACGATCACCAGCCCGCTCGCCACATTGGCCTCGACATCTGCGGCCACCACGGCAGCGACTCGGGCGCCGCTGCTGTCCACCGCCACCGCCGTGACCGTGCCGCCGACGTTGGCCGTGCCAAGCGGCGCGAGGCCGTCTGGGGTGGCGTAGTAGACGACCACGCCGACGGGCCCCGCCGCCAGATAGACGCGCTGCCCTCGGGCGTCTATCCCCAGCGCGCTACCCATCTCAGGGGGGGCCACGGTCTCGAGCCGGACAGGCGTGGAGGGCACCGACACATCGATCACATCGATCCCCGTGGCTCCATAGGCGACGAGCAGCTGGTCGGAGTCCGTCATCGCGACCCCATGGGTCGTCGCGTTCGGAGGCGGATCGAGGGTAGCGAGCAGGTTGGGCCCGAGCGCGGGGTCGTCGATGTCGAGCAGGTCGACGCTCCCGGACGGCCCGAACCCGGCCAGCAGCAGCAGGTCGTTGGCCTGCAGCGCCCGCACGCGTTGCACGGCTCGCCCCTCGTCGATGGGCTCCACCGCCACCAGAGTGCTCGGGTCGGTGGCGTCCGCCTGGCCAAGCCCTCTCTCTCCCAGGGCCACGTACAGGGTGGTGCCGGCGACCGCCAGGTCGAGGGCTCGGGAGGGAGGATCGGTCACCGATCCCAAGGCGGGGTTCGCCAACTCTGTCGCTGCGCGCACGATCAATCCGTCAGGGCCCGCCGCGACCGCGACCACATCGTCAGTGGCAGCCACGGTCGCGGCGCCCGCGAGGGGGACGTCATCGGTCACGGCGGCCTCGCCGGACCTCGCCGGGTCCAACGCGAGGGAGCGAACCCCGGCAGCGGTCGCCAGGTAGACACGGTCTCCCGCGGGGGCGAGCGACGCGCTGGTGAAGGTCAGCTCGTCGGCGAGGTTGCCCAGGCTGTTGGGGGCGCTTGGGACCGCGATGTCGAGGAGCTCAAGCAGCCCGCCGCCGGTGGTGCCGGTGCCCACCAGGATCAGCGTGTCGCCCGCCACGGCCATACCGTTGAGCGAGGTGAACGTGGTGACAGGGCTGGTGTGCGTGGTCGCGACCGAGGTGGGGAGGCCCCCGATGTCCACCACCCTGAGCTCGTCTGCGGTCGCTACCAGCAGGCCAGCGTCGCTGGACGCGAGGGAGGCCTGGCCGACAGCGAGCTCCGCCGGCATCTTGTCGGGCGCCACACCAGAGAGCCCCCAGAACTGGACGCTGGACGTCGTCGCGACGACAAGGCTACCGTCGCTGTAACTCAGCAGATCGGTGACCGCTCCACCGGGGTCGAAGGTTGACGACGTGACGACGCCCTCGCTCCCCACCGTGTAACGGTTTAGCCCTCCGCTGCTGGCGACGAGGACGCCCTTCGACAGCTGCGTCGCGTCGGGAGCTACGAGGTAGGCCGAACCCCCGAGCGCGCGTTGCCACAGGCGGGTCGGTGCGGTTGGGGTGGCCACGTCCAGCGCGACGACACCGTAATCGGTCGCGAGGTAGGCCGTGTCGCCATCCATGGCGACGTCCCGCACGTCGCCGAAGGCGCTCGGGCCCACCTCTGTCACCAGGCTGAGCGAGTCGACGCAGGGGCTGTCGCACAACAGCGAGTCGATGGCCTTTACCACGCAGGTGTTGGCAAAGCCGCAGGTCGCGTCAGTGCAGCTGTTGGCGTCGTCGCACTCGAGGTCCTTCTGACAACACACGACGCCTGCGACGACGTTGTCGACGTCGCCATCACAGTCATTGTCCAGGAAGTCACATCGGGTCTCGCCGTCCGGCTCGTATCCCACCACGGCGTTGTAACTGCAATACGGCGTGGTGCCGATGTCTGGACACTTCAGGGTGGCGTTTGCGCAGACCCCTTCGGTGCGACACAGTTGTCGGCGCAGCGCCGCCCGATCGTCGACGGTCCGGTCGTCTGCGTTCGGGATGCAGTCTCCGTCCAGATCGTCGCTCGCCCTCGCGCAGCGGCCTTCGTAGCAGAGACCATGGATACACTGGGCGCTGTCGGCGCAGGTCGCGCCCAGCTCCCGGTCGGGCCCTGAAGGGCACCCTGTCGACAGTATCCACAGCGACAAGAGGTTACGTGTCCACCAGCCCGGCATAGGGTTCCTCCGTGTCGAATACCATGAAGAGCTGTTTAGCACCGCTGGCGGTGCCGGCGCCAAGCTCGTATGCTTGAGGTCGTGGTGAAGCCCTCGTCCAGCATTCGAACGCGCGACCCGGCGCTGATTCTCATCGTCGATGACGCGCCTGAGAATCTGATGCTGCTGGAGCTGGCGCTGGAGGGGCTCTCCGCCCGAGTGGTGCAGGCACAATCGGGTGCCGAGGCGATCGCATTGGCCGCCGCCGAGACGCCGGACCTGGTGCTTCTGGACATCGTCATGCCGGGGATGGATGGCTACGAGACCTGCACGAAGCTGCGGTCGAGCCCGGCGACGGCCAACACCCCGATCATCTTTCTCAGCGCGCTCGACGACTGGGATCAGCGGGTCAAGGGCCTCGAGGCCGGGGCCGTCGACTATATCGTGAAGCCTTTTCACCCGGCGGACGTCCTCGCGCGGGTGAAGAACCATCTGGAGATTCAATTTCTTCGCGCGGAGCTGGCCTCTCAAAACCGTGAGCTCGCGCGAGAGCTGTCGACGGCCCGCGAGCTGCTGCGTGCAGCCGAGCAGCGAGCTGCGGGCCCCCTGGTGGGGAGCAGCCGGTCGGTGCAGCTCTTGCGCCAGGACATCTCGCGGATGAGCACGCACCTGGGCCCGGTAATGCTGTTCGGGCCCAGGGGAGCCGGGGCTGAGGGAGTAGCGCGGGCGATTCATCGAAGATCAAGCCGCGCCGAGCGGCGTTTTATCCACGTGGACTGCCGCGTGTTGGGAGGACAGGAGAGCGTCATCTTCGACACGGACCCCGCCGGGATCCGCTCGAAGCTCGATCAGGCGCACCGAGGCTCGCTCTTCCTCGAAGATCTCCAGGCCCTCTCGCCGCCAGCGCTGGACGGGTTGCAGCACGTGTTGTCGACGATGATGTCGGCGGGCGATGACCCAGCGGTTCGCGTCATCGCCGGCGTGGACGCCGAGGCCTTCGCCCAGCTGCCTGCGTCGCTGGCGGAGATCTTTGCCGCGTCCACGGTGTCCATCCCGTCGCTCAAGCAGCGCCTCGACGACCTGCCCCAGCTCGTGGAGCACTACCTCAGGCGCCTGTCGGTCGCGCTCGGGCGGCCACTGGACGGTGTCACCGAGCGCACTATGGAGCTCCTTCAGCGGCATCATTGGGCGGGCAATCTGGCCGAGCTGGAGAGTCTGCTCCACACCGCGGCGTTTGTCAGCGAGGGGTCGGTGGTGGTGGTGGACCAGCGGATGTTGCGCCCGACTCAGCTGGGAGCCTATGAGCTCATCGAGCGCCTGCAGAGCGGCGCCATGGGCGAGGTCTGGCGCGCCAGACACCGCTTGCTGGCGCGGCCTGCGGCGGTCAAGCTCATCCGCCAGGAGTTGAGCAGCGACAGCAAGTCTCGTGCGCTGGCGGTGACCCTTTTTCGGCGGGAGGCTCAGGCGACCGCCGAGCTGACGAGCCCGAACACGGTCCGCTTGTTTGACTTTGGAGTGAGCGACGACGGCACCTTCTACTACGTGATGGAGCTTCTGGACGGCCTGGAACTGCGGCAGCTGGTCGAACGGTGCGGGCCCGTGGCGCCGGAGCGCGTCGTCTTTCTGGTGAGCCAGGCCTGTGGTTCCCTGGCCGAGGCCCATTCACGTGGGCTCATCCACCGCGACATCAAGCCGAGCAACCTCTTCGTGACGCACGCTGGGGCTGAGTACGATGTCTTGAGGGTGTTGGACTTCGGCGTCGTCAAGCCCGTCGAGGCGGCGTCCGACGTCGCCCACCCCGAGCCGAGCTTGACCGCATCTGCCGGCGACGGCGCCGCGGCCGACTCCGACGTTCGCGGCACCCCGGCGTATATGGCTCCCGACGCGCTGACTCAGCCGGGAGGCGTGGACCATCGAACGGACATCTACTCGCTGGGTTGCGTTCTGTTCTTTATGCTCACGGGGCGGCCGCCGTTCGACGACAAGTCGGGGACTCGAGTGTTGATGAAGCAGATCTCGGAGGTCCCAAAGGCTCCGTCGGTCTACGCTCCAGACGCGGGCATCACGCCCGAGCTCGACGCGTTGGTGATGGAGTGTCTGGCAAAGAAGCCGGGTGACCGTCCGCCCACCGCGGAGGCTCTTCGTGGGCGCCTCGAGGGACTGGCCTTGGCCGGCACCTGGTCGCGGCTGGAAGCGCGGCGATGGTGGCGCGACCACCCCGCGCCCGGTGAGCCGGTGAGATCGAGCGGCGAGACGTCCCCTGGCTGGAGCGAGGCCATCGGATCGGCGGCCACGCAGACCCTCGACGGCTGAGGTCGCGGGAGGCAGGGTGCAGCGCGTCGGCGCTGGAGCGCCGTCTGATCGGGATGTTTGATTTCGCCGGTCCGTTTGGTTGTTCGCGACCTTCTGGACGATGCCGGCGCTGGCGGCGTTGCTCGACCTCGACGTAGCGCTGCGACGACGTCGGTCTCGCGC
>JAAZYN010000225.1 GCA_014239625.1 Myxococcales bacterium
GCACGGCCCCCACCGGGCCGTGTGCTGAATGAACGTGCGCGTGTCGACGGTGGTCGCTCTCGCGGCGGCGCTGGCCGCGTGCACGGACGCAGACCTGTACTCGCCGCTCAAGCCGCCCATCGAGGCCGATCGTGTGGCGTTGTCCGGCCGTGTCTGCTCTGAAGACCCGGTGAAGGCACAGTTCCCGGTGCGGGTGGTGCTGGTCGTGGACCAGGCCGTGGGGCCGCTGTTCTCCGACTTTGACCCTGCTGGTGAACGCGCCAACACGATCTCGGCGTTCGTTCAGGGGATGCTCAGTAAGCCCAAGGTCGAGTTCGCCCTAGTGGGTTACGGCGGCCTGTCGCGAAAACTCGCTCCCATCGAGGGGAACTTCACCCGCAACGTGGGCGAGCTCATCGCCGCTCCGCTGAGCCTGCTCAATCAGGTGCCGTGCACGGCGTTCAATGTCTGTCGCGATTATACCTCGGCGCTGAACACCGCGCTGGCGCTCATCGAGGGAGACATGGCGTCCCACGCCCCGGGGGTTCGAGGGCTGACCCAATACGTCATCCTCCACGTGAACGCGGGGCCGCACGCGCCCATGGCGGAGCTGGCCGACTGTTGTGAGGCCGGCGACCTTCAGTGCATTCAGGCGGGCACCGGCACCCCATCGTTCGCATGCCAGGGCCAGCGCGACGCGACGCTGATATCCTCCATGCGGCAAGTTGTGCTGGCCAATGGTGGGGCTGGACTGCGTTTTCACGCGTACCACCTGGCCGCCGGCGCGGGGGCGACCCCCGAAGAAGAAGACGACCTGGGCGCCCAGATGCAGCAGATGGCTTTCGCCGGGGCTGGGCGTTACACGCGGTATGCGTCCATCCAGCAGCTGTCGCCCGAAGACTTCAACGTCGTCGATACCCGCACGCCCCTGCGCATAAAGCACCTCGTTGTGTCCAACAACAACGCCAAGCCGACCCCCGACGGGCCGGCGCTGGATAGCGACGCCGACGGGCTCAGCGACCTCGAGGAGGAGGTGACCCTCACCGACCCTACCAACCCGGACACCGATGGCGACGACCTCAGCGACCTGGTGGAGACGCTGCTGGCGCTCGATCCCCTGGTGCCCGATACGCCCAAGGCCTGCCAGACCATCAAGCCCGGTAACGATGCTGACCGCGATGGGCTGTCGGATTGTGAGGAAGAGCTTCTGGGCACCGAAGCCTCTTTGGTCGACAGCGACGGCGATGGCATGCCCGACCGGCTCGAGTTGGTGAGCGCCACCGACTATCTGCACCGGGACGCCAGCGTCGACAGTGACGGTGATGGGATCTTCAACGGAGAGGAGATCCGGGCCCACACCGACCCACGCTCGACCGATGGGGCCAAACACCTGTCCTTCTCGTATCGCTACGAGGTGCACGACGAGGGCGTCCTGGCAGAGCTCGTCCCGCGCGACATCGAGCTGTTGACCGGAGTGCGGCTGGTCTCCGTCTCCGCGGGCACCACAGCCGGCGTGGGCAGCCTGATCTGGCGCAGCGGCGACAACGCCTTTCAGTGGCAGGACGCTCTCGACCAGACGCCCGGCCCGGACGTCGTCATCGGCGCGCCGGGCCTCTACCAGGTGGCCTCCTCATCATATGCGCCCATCCAGGAGGACGAAGGTCGCTTCGTCACGATCGAGGTCGATCCCGCGGCGCTCCCCCCGCTCGACCTGTCGGAGAAGGTGGTCATTGAACTCCGCGAGCGCCACTGCATGAGCTACACCGTCCGCAACATTCGGTTGATGGCCACGCGCGCCCCCATCGACCGACCGGACACATACGGTCTCAATGAGGTCATGGTGTATGTGGCCGAGGCGCCCGAGGGCCAGCAAGACATCCCAGGGCCGTTCCGGCTGTCGCAGATCCCGATCGTCTACCGACCGCCTACCTTCCGGCAGCCGGGCTCGGCGATCCTGGAGATCTTCGACGACGAGTTCGTCAACGCGCTCGGCGCGTACTGACGCTCCGCGTGCGGCTGAAGCTCCTGTTCCTCGAGCCCTTCTGGGGAGGATCGCACCAGCAGTTCGGTGACGTCCTCATGGCCGGAGTGGACGCTGACTGGACCGCGCTGACCTTGCCAGCGCGCCATTGGAAGTGGCGCATGCGGTCCGCCGCGGTGCACTGGGCGCTCGGCGCCCGGGGCGTCCTGGAGGCGGGATACGACGGCGTCGTGGCGTCGTCCTACGTCCCCCTCGCCGAGCTCCTGGGGCTCGTTCCAGCGCTGGCGCGGGTGCCTTCACTGCTCTACTTTCACGAAAACCAGCTGGCGTTTCCGACGAGCGACGCCCTCGGCGACCGCGAGCGGGTTCGTGACTATCATTTCGGGTTCACTCAGCTCTCGAGCGCTGCGGCGGCTACGCGCTGCGCCTTCAACAGCGCCTGGAACAGGGACTCGTTTTTGGGCGAGGCGACCCGGCTGCTCCGGCGGATGCCCAAGCCCCGGCCCGGCGGTTGGGTCGAGGGCATCGCCGCGAAGTCCGAGGTGCTGCACGTGCCTGTCACGTTGCCGAACCGGCCGCCGATCCTCGGAGCCCTCGACGGCCCCCCGGTGATCCTCTGGAACCACCGTTGGGAGCACGACAAACGGCCAGACGCCTTTTTCAATGCGCTGGCTCAGCTGGCTGGCCGCGGGCTGGATTTTCGCGTGATCGTGACCGGCCAGCGGTTCCGAGCCGCGCCGCCGTGCTTCGAGGAGGCCCGCCGCGACCTGGGCCAGAGGATCATCCACTGTGGTTACGCCGAGACGCGAACCGACTACGAAGACCTGCTGCAGCGGGCCGACATCGCCGTGTCCACCGCCGGCCACGAGTTCTTCGGGATCGCGATGATCGAGGCTACCCATTTCGGCGCCTACCCGCTGGTGCCCGATCGGCTCGCGTACCCGGAGATTTTTCCGGCGCCTTTTCGCTACGCGTCCGACCGTCACCTGGTCGAGCGGCTCGGGGAACTGCTGGGCGGTGCCGAGACGCTCCGGGCGGACAGGCGTCGCCTGACCGAGCGGTTCGGGGCGACTGCGCTGGACGCCTTTCGGTCCACGCTGGTAAGGGTGTGCGAGCATGTCTGAGACCCCGTCCAAGCCACCGCTTCGGTTGACCGTCGTTCACTCGCCCGATGTGCGTCACCAGCGCCGCTGCGAGCTGGTCGACCGCCGCAACGTGCTCATCGGCCGCGACGGGAGCTGGGGGTTCGCGGACACCTCGATGTCCCGTCGCCACGCCCGCCTGGGCGGTGACCCGTCGGGCGCCTGGGTGGAGGACCTCGACAGCAAAAATGGCACCTGGATCAACGGGCGCCGCGTCTGGGGGCGCGGGGACGTAGCGTTACCCGCGGTGATGCGCGTCGGGGACACGGTGCTGGTGGCCGAGCGGGCCCCTCTTCCCGCGCTTCCCGCGGAGAACGCGGGGGGGCCGGCCGAGCTGCCGGGTGATCATCCCGCCCACGTGAAGGTCCTGGAGACCATCCAGCGGGCCGCCGCCGGCGACACGCCGGTGCTGCTGCAGGGCGAGCCGGGGGCTCACACGGCGGAGTTGGCCCGCTATATACACGCGCGCAGCGGCCGCTCGGGGGCGTTCGTGGTGACCGAGGCCCCCGCGCTCAGCGCCGCGCGGGTAGGCAAGGCGTTTCGGGACGCCCACAAGGGCACCCTGGTCATCGACGGCGTCGTCGAGCTGTCCGACGAGTCCCAGGCCATGCTGGCCAAGCTGCTGCACGAGCGGGGCCCGACGCGGTTGGTGGCCGTCACCACCGAAGATCTCGGCGGCGCCGTCAGCGCCGGTGCCTTCAGAGGAGACCTCCACGCGCTGTTGTCTCGCGTCGCGGTCAGCATCCCGCCCCTGCGGCTTCGCCTGAGCGACATCAAGCGCCTCTTCGTCTCTTATCTGGGAGCCTTGAGCGAGGGTTGGGAACCCGAGCTTCATGCGGAGGTCGTCGAGGCCTTGCTGCTGCATCCCTGGCCGGCCAACGAGTCGGAGCTCCGCGCCGCCGCGCGGATGGTCGCTGAGACCGCGGCCGGGGCGACCCATCTGGACATCGATGACATGGCTGACGAGTTGCTTGCGTCGGTCGAGGGTGGGCTGGCGCTCCGGGGCGCGCGGGTCCCGGAGCAGCTGGAGCTCGAAGTGGCGCTCGACGCGGAGCGTGGCAACATCACTGAGGTCGCGTTGCGCTTGAGCTCCAGCAGGGCGCAGGTCTACTGCTGGTTGGCGCGTTACGGCATCGACGCGGCAGACTACCGGACACGTTAACGTACATGAGCGACACTCCAGAGGTACGGCGGGTGGCGGCCGAGGTAGGGCGGCGGCGCACGTTCGCTATCATCTCGCACCCTGACGCGGGTAAGACCACCCTCACCGAGAAGCTGCTCTTATACGGCGGCGCCATCCGCGAGGCCGGCGCCGTCAAAGCGCGCCGCGCCGCCAGGCACGCCACGAGCGACTGGATGGAGCTGGAGAAACAGCGCGGCATCTCGGTGACCTCCTCGGTGATGCAGTTCACGTACGACGACTGCGCGGTGAATATCCTCGACACCCCGGGTCACCAGGACTTCTCCGAGGACACCTACCGCACGCTGTCGGCGGCCGACTGCGCGGTGATGCTCATCGACGCCGCCAAAGGGGTCGAGCCCCAGACGGAGAAGCTCTTTCGGGTGTGTCAGTTGCGGAAGATCCCGGTGTTCACGTTCGTCAACAAGATGGACCGCGTCGGGCGCGATCCGCTTGACCTGATGGACGAGATCGAGAGCCACCTGGGGATGCGCGCGACCCCAATGGCGTGGCCGCTGTTCGAGGGAGCCACGTTCAGGGGGGTCTACGATCGGACCGATAAGAGCGTGCACCTGTTCCAGGCCGAAAAACACGGCACGACAGCGATCCAAGCGTCTGGCGGTCGGTACGACGACCAAGTGGTTCAGGGGCTGCTGAGCGACGGCGCGCGCGAGCGCTTCGAGGAGGAGCTCGAGTTGATCGAGGTCGCGGGTGACCCTTACGACCAGCAGCGGGTGCTCAGCGGCGATCTGTCGCCGATGTTTTTTGGCTCCGCCTTGACCAACTTTGGTGTCGAGCTCTTCTTGAAGCGCTTCTTGAAGCTGGCCCCGCTGCCGGGCGACTATCAGACCGTTGCCGGGGACCCGCAGCCAGCGGGGAGCGATATCTTCAGTGGGTTCGTCTTCAAGATCCAGGCGAACATGGACCGAGCTCACCGGGACCGGATCGCCTTTTTGCGCATCTGCTCCGGGCGGTTCTCCAAAGGTATGGAGGTCTGGCACCCCAGGAACACCAAGAAGATCCGGCTGGCCAACCCCTCTTCTTTCATGGCGCGGGAGCGCTCGGTCATCGATGAGGCCTTCGCGGGCGACATCATCGGGCTCTATGACTCGGGCTTGTTTCGAATCGGGGACACGATTTCCACCCAAAAGGGCCTGGCCTACGCTGGCATCCCCCACTTCTCGCCGGAGTCGTTTCGCCGCATCCGGGTCGGCGAGCCGCTGAAGCGAAAGCAGCTGGCCAAAGGGCTCCAACAGTTGGCCGAAGAGGGCGCGATTCAGCTGTTCTCCGACCACTTCACCGGCGTAGAGGATATCGTTGGGGCCGTAGGCACGTTGCAGTTCGACGTGCTGCTGCATCGGCTGGAGGGCGAATACAACGTGAAGGCGTTGACGAGCCCGGAGCCGTACTCGGTGTGCCGTTGGGTCGTGGGCAAGCCGGGGAGCCCCGCGTTCGACCACAAGACGTTCAAGCGCGGCCAGGGTAGCCTCATGGCCAGGGATCGGGATGGGCACCCGGTGGTGCTCTTCTCCAACGAGTGGAGCGCGCGCTGGGCCGAGAACAACAACGAGGGGTATGAGCTCCGGCCTGTGAGCCCCGTCGTCGCCCACGCCGGAGATCTGTAGCCCCGACACCGGTCATTTGGACGCAGGCCGGGACATCCTTACGTCGTGGGGCTCGCGATTGGAGCCGGGCGTCCCTGGCGAAGGCGTCCCCCCGCAGCGATCTCGCCAACGCCACAAAGCGCGGGCCATCGGAGACGCCTAATCCGGATGTTTCATGGCCCTTCGGCTGAAACCGGCGGATCCGCATGAAACATCCGGGCTAACCTTCGGGAAGTCATCGTGACGACGCAGCCCGCTTCGGCCCCGTTGCGTCGATCATGCCGGCTATCGCTCGCGCGCGGCGCTCCAGACGCTTGCTCTGCAGGTGGTGACGCCGGGCCATGATGCCCCCGGCGTCGCGCCGAGCTATGGGGTCTTCGGCGGCGCGGGCGGTTTTGCCGCAGGA
>JAAZYN010000226.1 GCA_014239625.1 Myxococcales bacterium
CGCCTCCGGTCCGTGCCACACCCGGCAGCGCTACGCCTCCTTGGTTTCGCTCGAACGTTCCACCAAGGAGCGGTCGCGTCGTGGAGGTCGACCTCGTGGATCCCTCGGGCGGCTCGTTCAGGCCAGCCGGCGCGGGGGGGGCTGGCGGCCACCCGAGCCGGAGCAGCCCAGCCCCGAACGAGGACGCCGCCGGCGAGGTCGACGTACGTGGCCCGGGAGGACGCCAGCCGGGACGTCTCATGGCGCTTCGAGCGCAACCCAGGTGGCTCCGCGCCGCTGGGTGTGGCGCGGAGCGGTGGTCGGTGCCGTGGCATGCCACGACCACCCAGCCAGCCGACGGGAGGCCGCGCTCGTCAGCGTTCCGACCCCTCTGCCGACAGCCCAACGGTCTCGACTCCAGGCGCGGTCGTGCGGGCAACTTTTGCCCGGCAAATTGTGCCGGGCAGGGCCTATTTTTCCTGGAACGCGACTCGCAGGCGTTGAACCGCCTGCTTGTGCAACTGACAGACTCGAGCCTCGGTGACTCCGAGGATCTCACCCACCTGTTTGAGCCCCATGTCTTGGAAGTAGTAAAGGCCGATCACCTGTTGCAATCGCTCGGGCAGCGTCTGCATCGCCTGGATCAGCGACACCCGCAGAACGGCCGGTGGCAGCGCAGAGCGGACGATGACCGAGCGCAGGTCGGTGATGCGACTGTCTTCGAATTGGACCGCGCGCCGCTCTTGCACATCCCGGCGCAGCGTCTGCAACGCCGACAGCTCCAAGTTCATGTGGGCCGCCACCTCGCTCTCCGTGGGGATGCGCCCCAGCTGAGCCGTCAAGTTTCTGACAGCGGTCTCCAGCCCACGCGCCTTGCGGCGCAGGGACTGAGACATCGGATCACGTCGCCGCAGCTCGTCCAACATAGCGCCCCGAACGCGAAACTCAGCGAACACGGCAAACGGCCGGCCGCCGGCTGGCTCGTACGTCTTTTGAGCCTGCAGCAGGCCGATGATTCCGACCGAGAAGAGGTCCTCGAGCTCGACCACGCCACCGGTGGCTCTCGTCAGACGCCGCGCAAGCTTCCGGACGAGGCCCGCGTGCGCCCGGACCAACTCGGCGGGGGTCATGTGACTCACCCCTTCGTCACGGTTCTCAGACTCCGAAGCGCCGCCATACACGCGGCGCAAGCGTTTTCGCATCTGGTCAGTCTTGGGATCGCTTTGGGACATCAACCCGCGCTTAGTACGCCTCAGAGTACCCGATGACCTGGCTCCAGAACAGCTGCATACCGCCGCTCGCTTCGGCGCTGGCGGTTCTCATCAACAATGTGTCGCTGACTTTTCGTAGCGCCGTGGCGGCGGGGCTGTTGGGGTGCGCGACGAGAAGAGGGCGTCTTTGCTGGACGGAGCGCGGTATGTGCGGATCGCTTGGGACGCGCCCCACGTAGTCGACGACGACCGGCAGAAATCTCGCGGCGAGCCTGGAGAGGCGGACAAACAGTTCCCGAGCCCCCATGTCGTCGGAGGCCTGGTTCAAGAGCAGGTGCACGCGCTCGATGCCATAGCGCCGCGACAGCACCTTGATCGTGGCGTAGGCGTCGGTCAGGGCTGTCGGCTCGGGCGTCGTGACGACGACGATGTCGTGCGCAGCTGCCGCAAAAAAGAGGGTGTGAGAGCTGATGCCGGCGGCGGTGTCTACGATGATGGTGTCGAACTGCCCGCCCAGCGATTCGATGCCTTGAACCAGCCGCTGGCGCTCCGCGGGAGACGCGTCTGCCACCGCCTGGACTCCCGACGCTCCGGGCAGCACCGTGATCCCGAAGCGGGTCGGCATCAGCACGTCCGACATGGACATCGAGCCGTCCATCACGTCAGCGAGCGAGTGCCGTGGCCGTTGGTCGACGAGGACGTCGATGTTGGCCAGCCCCAGGTCGGCGTCCACGACCAGCACTCGGCGCCCTTTGTCCGCGTACGCGACCGCCAGGTTGACAGCCACGTTGGTCTTGCCGACCCCTCCCTTACCGCTGGTGATGGCGATGACTCTCGGGCTTCGCTGTATGTTGGCGGGTGGTTCGAATGTCACGTAGGGCTCCTGACTATTGCGCAGCGGTGCGGCTGCCTCTTCGGGACAGGCCTAAAGTTCGATGGGTGATCAGCTCCACCCTGGGGGGGAGCTCGCTCTGGGACATGAAACGAACCTGCGGAAGGAAGCGGGTCGCGAACTTGACCAACGGGTAGCGCAGGTCGCTGGGGGCCACGATGAGCGCCGGATAGCCGAGGTCGTGCAAGGTGTCGCTCGCCACCTTCAGTTGCTCCAACACCTCCCTGGCCATACCCAGATCAGGTGCGAGCGCTACATCGCCGTCGTGTCTCATGGTGACTGATCGTAGCGCGTCCTCACTAGGTGCGTCGAAAATTGCGGCATGTAACTTACCATCTGGCCCCATCAGTGACTGAGCGATGCGCGGTCCGAGCCGCTGCCTGACTTGCTCAGCCAAGAAATGAGTGGCCTTGCTCTGGCGGGCGTTCTCCGAGAGGCTCTCCAGGATGGTGCGGAGGTCGCGCACCGAGACCTGCTCTCGGAGCAGCATGCGCAGCACCGCCAGGACCTCGACGTGGCTGAGGACCGTCGGGATGAGCTCGTCGACCACCCGGGGCGAGTGGTCGCTGACGATGTCGAGCAGCGCTTGCAGCTCTTCTCGGCCGATGAGCTGATGGGCCTCGCGCACCAGGGCCTCCGACACGTGCGTGATGATGACGGCCGCCGGGGCGACCACCGTGTATCCCGCCAGCTCGGCTCGGGTGCGGTGAGCGCTGCGGATCCAGAGCGCTGGGAGCCCGAAGGCGGGCTCGGTCGTCTCCACCCCGTCCACCGTCTCGCGGACGTCGCCCGGATCCATCGCCATCAGGCGATCGGGCATGACCTCCCCGTCGATGTCGGCGACGCCGCGAATAAGCAGCCGATATGCACCCGGAGCGAGCTCCAGGTTGTCCTTGAGGTGGATCGGGGGGAGGATGATCCCCATGTCTCGTGCGAAGTTCTGGCGTAGCGCGGCGACCCGGTCGACCAGATCACCCTTCGCGTCGTTTTCGCCTCCGCTCACGAGCGGGATCAGGCCGTAGCCTACCTCCAACTCCAGCGTCTGCACGGGCAGGACGTCCATCAGCCGGGCCTTTTGATCCGGTTGCGTCCCAGGCCCCGCGTCCGGGGCCCCCGGCGGTCGCGCATCAGGGCCCGCACGCCCGCCTTCTCGGGGCGTCCCGCCACCCGGCAGGATCGCCGGCAGACGTCGCGCGCCGAAGAGGAGCCCCGCGATGATGACCAGGAACGCGACGGTCGGCATGCCGGGCACCAGCATGAGGCCGAACAGCACCAGCGACGTCGCCGTCATCACTTTCGGCGAACCGAAGAGCTGGCCCGCCAGCTGGACGCCCAGGTCGTTGCCATCGCTGGTGGTTCTCGTGACCACCAGGCCGGCGGCCGTGGAGACCAGCAGCGCTGGGATCTGGCTGACGAGGCCGTCGCCGATGGTCAAGATCGTGTAGGCCTGGACCGCGTCGCCGACGGCCATGTCTTGTTGCAGCGTGCCGATGATCAGGCCGCCGATGATGTTGATTGCGGTGATCACGAGGCCGGCGATGGCGTCGCCGCGGACGAACTTGGAGCTACCATCCATGGCGCCGTGGAAGTCCGTCTCCTGGGCCAGCTCGGACCGCCGTGTCCGGGCCTGATCCTGCGTGATCAGGCCCGCCGCGAGGTCACTGTCGATGCTCATCTGCTTGCCGGGGAGGGCGTCGAGGGTGAAGCGGGCGCTGACCTCCGCGACGCGGCCTGAACCCTTGGTGATCACGATGAAATTGATCAGGGTCAGGATCAGGAAGACGACGGCGCCAACAATATAGCTGCCGCCGACTACGAAGTCGCCGAAGGTCTGAACGATGCTCCCGGCGGCGTCCGTCCCTTCGTGGCCCCCGAGCAGGATCAGTCGCGTCGTGGAGATGTTCAGCGCCAGCCGGAACAGGGTCGTGACGAGGAGCAGTGACGGGAACACAGAGAAATCGAGCGTCCGCCGGACGTTCACCGAGGTGAGCAACATCACCAGCGCCAGCGTGATATTGGCCGCCAGCAGCAAGTCTAGAAGGACTGGGGGGAGGGGGAGGATCATCAGCCCGATGATCGACACCAGCCCCATGGGCAAGATGAGGTCTCGTCGATTCACTCCGGCGATGTTGAAGATCGAGGAGCGGGGGGTGGGGACGCGAGCGGGTGTTCGTGCCATCGAGAGTCCTATGGGCCCGCGGAGACGCCGGAGATTTTGACGATGACTTCACTCCAGAGGGACTCGAACGAGTCGTAGATGTCGGGCCCTGCGAACCACATGATCCCTCCTACGGCCAGCATCTTCGGGATGAACACGATCGTGACCTCCTGAAGCTGGGTCGCCGCTTGGAGCAACGAGATAAATACGCCGACGACGAGACCTGCGAACAGCATCGGGGCGCTCATCTCGAAGATGGTCGCGAGTGCGTTCTCGAGGAGGTCGCCGACTTCTTCCGGGTTCATCGCATCACCCCAGCGACTCGGCCAGTGAGCCAATGACCAATCCCCACCCGTCGACGGCGACGAAGACGATGATCTTGAGCGGCAACGAGATGGTCGCAGGGGGGAGCATCATCATACCCATCGACATCAGCACCGAGGCCACCACCAGATCCAGGACCAGGAACGGTATGAACAGCAGCGCGCCCATCTGGAACGCCGTCTTCAGCTCGCTGAGCATGAACGCCGGGACCAGCGCCACCGTGGGGACGTCCTCCGCGGTGTTGGGACGAGGCTCCCGCATGATCTCCATGAACAGCATCAGGTCCTTTTCCTTGGTGTGTCGCAGCATGTACTGGCGCATCGGCCCGAGGGTCGCCTCCATCAGGCCCACCTCGTCGAGGAGGCCCTCCTGGTAAGGGGTGATGGCTTCGTCGCGGATGGCGCTGTACACGGGCGCCATGGTGAACATGGTCAGGAACAGAGCCAGCCCGACCATCACCCGCGTCGGCGGCAGCTGCACCACCCCGACGGCCTGCCGCATGAGCGACAGCACCACGATGATCCGCGTGAACGAGGTCATCGACAGGATGAGCGCCGGCGCGAAGGTGATGACGCCCAGCAGCAGCAGTATCTTGATGGCGCCGATATAGCCTTCGGAGCCGGTGTCTATCTGCACGCTGACCCCGGAGCTCTGTTGCGCCCAGGCTGCGGCTGCGGAGCTCGCGACCAGGAGCAGAGTCAAGGTGACGCGGAGCAGGACGGTCTTCATGGTGTGGTTCCGCACGCGGCTAGGCCATCGACCGGCGGTACCGCGCCAGGGGGTTGGCGGCGGAAGGAGCGGCCGGCGCGAGGGCGCGTTCGAGACCGACAGGCGTCGCGGCGTTGAGCCGATCTACCAAATGGTCCAGGAACTGCTCTCCGCTGTCCGCTGCGGCCTTTGCCGGGGTATGCCTGGGGGAGGGGGGCACCAGGGGCGAGATGTTTGCCTCAGGAGCATCAGCGGCCTTGTGTTGGCTGTCCGGTGGTTGCGTCGATAACGGCAGCGAGATAGGCCCATCCAGCGCCTCGGGCTCGAGCTCGGTCAGCAGGGTGAGCCCTTTTTCCGACGTGCCCAGCACGAGGACGCGGCCTGGCGCCTGGACCAGCGCTACCTGGAAGCGGCCTCCGATACGCGCCGTCTCCAGCACGCTCAGGCGCTGGGTTCCTTTGTCCCCAAAGCCGAAGGCGCGCCGTTTGTTCAGCAGCGCCGCCCCCCCGAGCAGCGCCATCAGGGCGACCAGCACGATGGTCTTGTTGGACGTGGGCTCCAGGGGTTCTGCGGGCTTGCTCTCGGACACCGTAGTCCGGACGGCGTCGCCGGATGTCGGCGCCGCGATGGGCAGCTGTGGGCCGGCAGAGGCCAGGCGTGACGACACCGTCGGCGGAACTTTCCACGACGGGGTCGAACGTTGGGTCTTGGCGTTGGCTTCCGCGGCCTTGGCCGTAGCCTTGGCAGCGGCGAGCTGTTCGCCGCGCTCACCCAGCGCTACGAAGCCGCCGGTGACCAAACCGCAGATGGCGATGAACCAGAAGCTCTTGGGCAGGCTGGCTGGCTTCGGTTGCTGTATGTCGCTCATCCGGAACCCCTCGTGCGGTTGCTCCCTGCGGCGTTGCAATCACGGTGCCACCTGCTCTATCTGGCTGACTTTAAAGGATTGATGGCGTCCCCCCGTGCCTGGCCGAGGCCATCGTCAAGAGCTTGGCGGTCTATGCCGTGTGTAAACGTC
>JAAZYN010000227.1 GCA_014239625.1 Myxococcales bacterium
GGCAGGGATCGGCAGCCACAACTCCTCGACTGCGTGGTCCTGGATCCGGATCCCCAACACGCCCCGAGTTCGAAGCCCAGCGTCAGGATCTTCGTCGGCACGGAGCCCGCGCAACACCGCGCCGAGCGTGTTTTCGTCTGGTCCATTCTCCAGGTTCGTGATCCGGCCAGGCGGTACGAGATCTACCTTCTCAAGAACCTCGAAGGCTTCAGCCACGATGGCTGGACCACCGGCTTCACGAACTACCGCTTCGCGATCCCGCATCTCACCGCCGGCGAGGGAAGGGCGATCTACAACGACACGGATCAGCTCTACCTGGAAGATCCTGCGAAGCTATTCGACCTCGACATGGCGGACCACGCAGTCGAGGAGTTGTGGCTGCCGATCCCTGCCGCTATTGGTCCCAGATTGTGCGTGCTGAATCACCAAGGTCACACCAGCATCCCCGTGGAGCCTCCGGCCTTCGGGGATCGTATCCGAGTCATTGGGACGGGTCACGAGCCCGCGAGCTGATCGCTATCTATCTCGGCTGGCAACGTCCCGGGCGGCGCGCGATCACACGGGGATCGAGGTCGCTGATGGTAGTCTATCGCCCCCATGGCAGTCAGCCAGTACATCGACTACGACAGGCTTGCGCACTTCGACTCCGAGGCGTTTCAGCAGCGCTCGCCTTACCCGTGGTTGAACGAACGTGGATTGCTTCACGACGCGGCCTTCGAGACGCTGCGTACGGCGCTTCCAACCACGGAGTGCTTCCAGCGACGATTCGGCGAGCAGCGCAAATTCGGTCAGCAATCCCATGACCGGTACTCCCTCGAATACAGCGACGACCTCGAGGTGGCGGCTCCGTGGCGGGATTTCGTCGCCGAGCTCAGGGCGGCGCCCTACCAGCAGTGGCTGGCGGGCATGCTGGGCACCCGCCACTTCAGCCTCACGTTTCACTGGCACTACACGCCCGCGGGCTGTTCCGTCTCACCCCACTGTGCCGCGAAGCACAAGCTCGGTTCGCACATCTTCTACTTCAACACGAGCGCCGACTGGGACGCCAGCTGGGGCGGGGAGACGGTGATCCTGGACGATGAAGGGCGGTTCAAGCGTCGCTCGAACCCGTCGTTCAGTGACTTCTCCAGCGCAACCGCGTCCCGCTCCATCGGTAACTACAGCCTGTTGTTCAACAGGAACGGCAACTCCTGGCATGGGGTGCGCCCGCTGACCTGTCCCAAGGACGCGCTTCGCAAGGTCTTCATCGTCGTGATCAACCGCGTCCACCCCGTGCGACGACTGTTCCCGCAATCCTGAATGCGGGACGGTTGAGTCCTGACGGTCAACGGGCAGGAACAACGTCGGGTGGCGCCAGCCCACCGGGTCAAGGTTGCGGACCCGTCGGGATGATGCTGTAGTGCTTCTGGAGAGTCATCTCATCATGGCGAGTACACATGGGCCCCTCACACCCCAACCCGGTGACTCTTCCAGGCGAATGGAAGAGTTGGTGGCGCGGTGCCTCCTGAGCTTGAACTCTCGAGGAACCGACGGACTCTCGGAGTTCCTGTCCGCGCACGCGGACGCGGCGCCCGAGGTCGCGGATCGGATCTCGTGGCTGGCGGACATGGGCTTGATCACGCTGCCCACCGGTGCCGATATCCAACCGAGCCCTGATCGAGGGGGTGTCTTCCGGATGCTCCGCGAGAGCCGGGATGCGGACGATCCTGTTGCGGACGACGCCGAGTTCGGACACTACCGCATCATCGAAGAACTGGGCCGCGGCGGGCAGGCGGTGGTCTACCGCGCCGACGACACGCGGCTGAACCGCCAGGTCGCCCTGAAGGTGATGACGGGGTTCGGCGATTTCGACGACGCCGCCCTGGCGAGGTTTCGCCGCGAGGCCGAGGTGGCGTCTCGCCTCGACGATCCGGGGATCTGCACCGTCTACGAGTCCGGCGCGTTCAACAAGACCGCTTACATCGCCATGCGTCTGGTGGACGGCGAGACCCTCGCCGAGCGCATCGGGCGTGCACGGGACGGCGACCGCAACGGCCCGGCTTCCCTGTTCTTCGATATCGACGACGAAGAGGAGGAGTCGTCAGCGGACTCGGAGACCGACACGCTTCCCGATCGGATCGATGTCACGCGGACCATCGAGGTCGTCGAGGCCGCGGCTCGCGCACTGCACACCGCCCATGAAGCGGGGGTGATCCACCGCGACATCAAGCCCGGCAACATCATCGTCAGCAGCGATGGCAGCCCCGTGGTCCTCGACTTCGGCCTTGCCGGAGATACCGAGAGCGATCTCAATACCCTGACCCGCGAAGGTGATTTCTTCGGCACGCCGGCATACATGTCGCCGGAGCAGTTGGCGGCGCACCGGATCAAGGTGGACCGCCGCACCGACGTGTATTCCCTGGGAGTGCTTCTCTACGAGTGCGTCACCCTGGAACGTCCGTTCCAGGTTCCGACCAGGGAAGCCCTGTACCACGCCATCCTCACCGCGGAGCCCCCTTCCCCGCGCGCCATGAACCCGGCGATCCCCTCGGACCTCGAAGTGGTGATCGCCACGGCCATGGACAAGAACCGGGACCGTCGCTATCAGACCGCCGAAGACCTGGCGGAGGAGTTGCGACGGGTGCGCGAGCACGAGCCCATCCAGGCGCGTCCCGCGTCCGCCGTCACGCGACTGCTCCGGTGGACCCAGCGCCATCCGGCCCGCGCCACCGCCGCCGTCGCCACCGTTCTGGTCCTGCTCATCAGCGCCGCGCTGGTTACCTGGAGCATGGGGGAGAGCCAACGAGCGACCTTGTCGGAGGCCGCGACCCTCGCCGAGCAGAAGGCCCGCAACCTCGAGAGGCTTCGTGCCGAGGAGGCGGAGGCCGAGCGGGAACAGTTGCGCGCCGAGGAGCGAGAGCGCGTACTTCGCGGGCGGCTGCTGGAGTTGGCCACGGGTGAGCAGGTGTCGGACACGCGCCTCGACGACATGAGGGCTACGGCCCGAGAGCAGGCCCTGGCCTACTTCGATGCGTTCATCGCCTACGGAATCCCACTCATGGCGGACGATGGAGCCGACGCGGTCCTTCGTCGGCTGCGACGGGCGGGCAAGGACGACGCCGCCTTCCGTGACCAGATCGAGCGCTCGCTCTACGACGCCGCCATGGTTCTTGCCCAGGGTGGGGCCGCCCACGCGGTGGCCATCCGGGACGGCCGACCCCTTCCGCTCCTGAGTCCCGAGCAGAGGCAGGAGTTCGAGGCAATCCTGAAGACGGCGCCGGAATCGATCGCGCGTTGGGATCGCCTGACCAAGCTCCTCGCCGCCGATCGGAACCCCTGGCGGCGCCAGATCTGGGCCGAGTTGATCAGCGCCACGGAGGAGGGCCGCAGCCCGGATCTCGGTGACCTCACGTCGGACCAGCACTTGAAGGACCAGACAGCATCGTCCCTCGTGTGGTTGGCCAACGCCCTGATGTCAGGCGCCGACATCATACGCATCATCGATCACGCTTCGAGGATCGAGCGCGTCATCGACACCGCGCTCGCCAAGCAGAGCGACGACGAGGCCACCCTGTTCGCGGCCTGGTGCGCCAAGGGTGGGCTCAGGTACTTTGCCCTGTTCGGGATCGGTGCCAGCGGGTCGGCGGATGCCGCCCGCAGCGCCAAGCTTGACGCTCTTCGGGCGTTTGAGGTCGCCCGGGATCTCAGCCCGCATTCCTACCAGCCTTACTCGTGGATCGCCCGGATCAACGCCACGTTGGGCCGCAGCGAAGCCGCGCGTGTGGCATACGAACGGGCTCTGCAAATCTCTCCGCAGCACGCCGCCATGACCCGCGTCTCCTATGCCGACGGGCTGTTTCAGGGAGGCAACCACCTCGCGAGCCTGGAGGTCTTCCAGGACCTGGTCGACGAAGAGCCTGAATACGCCATGTTTCAGAGATTCCTCGCCGATGCATTGATGGTCACGGGGTCGCTCGAGAAAGCGGCGATCACCTACCGCAAGGCCTTGAAGCTCGATCCAAGCCTGGCGGACGCCTACGTCAACCTCTCCAATCTCATGCTCCACGGAGGCGACGTGGAGGGGGCCTTCCAGGTCCTTGATCGCGGCATGGAGGCGTTGCCGGGGCAACGCCAGATCCGCAACATGATGGCCATGACCCTGAACCGACTGCGAGACAGCGAACGCAGCAAGGACGTCGTCAAGCGGTTGCGCGCG
Organism: Myxococcales bacterium; assembly: GCA_014239625.1. Taxonomy (GTDB): domain Bacteria; phylum Myxococcota_A; class UBA9042; order PHBI01; family JAAZYN01; genus JAAZYN01. The sequence goes on from JAAZYN010000227.1 coordinate 4,196, forward strand.
GCCATGCCCGACTCCGCCGAGCCGTACCTCCTCGAGGGCCAGGTGTCGGGCGGTTCTGGCAGAGCCGCCTTGATGGCGTACCAACAAGGACTGAAAGTCGACGCCCGCTCGCGGGAGTCCTGGGTCGCGGTCGCCCAACAGCATCTGATGCTCGGGGACTATCCGGAGTCACAGGCGACGTGTCGCAAGGGGCTGGCCATCTGGCCCGACGATCTGGACCTGCATCGGCTGCTCGCGCTGTCCCTCTGGCGCGACTCCAAGCCGAAGGAGGCGGTGGATGTCGGACGCGCAGCCATCGTGTTGGGCGTGGTCGGGTTCGACGTCAACCTGGCGGTCGGCGGGAGCCTGACGGCGACGGGCGCGTTCGAGGAGTCCATTCCGTATCTCGAAGCGGCTGTGGACGCTCCTAGCCGGTCGTACAAGCCGTCGACCGCCATGTCACTGCTCTTCATGGCGAGACTGTCCACCGGTGATGTGGACGGGGCGCTGCGTACGGCTGAGCGATGGGCGAAAGCAGAGCCTGGATCGGGCGGCGAAGTCCTGGCAGCCAAGTTCGAAGCGCTCCACGGAGATTACGACCTCGCTCTCAACAAGATGCGGGGCAGGCTCTCGTCTCGTCCTGAGGGGTCCAGGGCTCGGGAACGTGTCGAGGACATCCTGGCCGTCCAGCCCGTCGTGCGCGGCGTCGTCGAACCCGAGACCGCCCTCGACTTCCTTCGCCTCGCGCGCGCCGCCGACCATCGCTGGGAGTTCGCCCACGCCGTGGCGTCCTTCGAAGAGGGGTACAAGCGCGTCAAGGCTGATCCGTCCATGAAGATCGGCCGGATCCGACTCGCCGAGGGCGCCCTGTCGGCGGCCCGCGCCGCCACCATGATGGGACGTGGTCTGGGGCGCGAGCACGTCCCTCCGCTGGCCATTCGCGACGCGGCAGGCGTCCCCCTCCGCACCGCCGAAGGGCAGGTGCGGTTCATTGACTCGCGGCCGGCCGGCCTGCTTCGCGACCTCCTCGACGAGGCCGCGAGAGACGCCGCCAACGCCCGCGCTTTCGGCCTGCTTCAGATCTGTGTGGACGAGGCCCTGGCCGGTCTGTCGACCGCCGAGGACCAGGGCGAGATCGCGCGGCTGCGCGGCGTCTTCAAGACGATGATGTCCGACCCGTTCCTCGTCATCTTCAGGTATCCCCCCGAGGGAGTTCCCTGGGCGACTCGCGCCACCGCGCTTATCGAGCGCGTCCGCGTCCAGCGGCAGCGCTGACGACCTCATGCGCGCCGATGACCGCGCGGTCGGGTCTCGTCGTCGGCCGCGGCCGATCACGGCCGTCGCAACGTGGTGAGCGGGACCGGAGCGGTTCTGGCATCATCGACGTCATGAAGCTGCTCTTGCTCTTGGTGGTCTGCGCTTCCACGGCGACGGCGCAGAACAAGGATGCTCCCAGGGACCCGCCCTTTCCCGTCTACCGCGTCGAGGCGAAGGGCTTCAAGGCCGCAGAGCGCGACATCAAGGCGGTTTGTGATTCCGCCGCCAGGGAACTGTGGCGTCATCTCGAACCGCACGAGCTCGGTCCCTTCGTGGTCAGGCGCGGACACGAGGGCCCTTTCTTCAGCTTCGTCCGAAACTCCCGAGGAGAGCTGGAGATCCTGCTCGATACGGAGTCAACCTACTGGAGCCAGTACGCGTACCAGTTCGCCCATGAGTTCCTCCATCTCATCTGCGGCAGCCGCACGAGGGACCCGGGCAATCTGTGGTTCGAAGAGACGCTGGGCGAAACGGCCTCGCTGTTCGCCCTGCGGGCGATGGCCAGAAGCTGGAAGACCAGGTCTCCCTACCCGCACTGGGCGAATTACCGTGACGCGCTCAGACAGTACGCGGACACTGTCGCCCTCAAGCGCGCCAGGTTGTCATCGATCCATGGTCAGGGCCTGGCGAGCTTCTACAGTACCCATCGCAAGGCATTGCGAGCGAACGCCTGCGACCGCGAGATCAACGGAGCGATGGCCCTGATCCTGCTGCGCTTGTTCGAAGAGAAGCCGGCGCGCTGGGACGCGGT
>JAAZYN010000228.1 GCA_014239625.1 Myxococcales bacterium
CGCGGCGATCGCCAGGGTGTAGGCCTCTTCTCCGGTCGCGCAGCCCGCGCTCAGCAGGGAGGCGGGCTGCTTCATCGAGCGGAGCAGCTTCGCCACCGTGTCGAACACGGCGCGGTCGCGATAAAAGAACGTGTGCGAGTTGGTGATGACATCGATCAGGCCTGCGAGCTCAGCGTCTTGGAGGGACTCTCCCCGCAGTCGATTCACGTAGGCGTCAGCGCTGGCCAGACCCAGAGTCTGGGCACGCGTGGCTACAAACGCCGTCGCGTTTTGGACCTGCGCGGAGCTCGCTCGATCCATAGCGATACCGGTGCGATGGCCGATCAGATCGAACAGGCGCCGGACGTGCCCACGATCGGCAGGCTCCGGGCTCATTTTCCCACGCAACCCCTCACCGCGGCGATCACGGCGTTCGCGAGGTCGTCGGTCGGATAGTGAGCGTCGACGCATCCCAAGGAGATCGCGGCCTGGGGCATGCTCGCCACGACGCAGGTGTCGGGGCTTTGAACCATAGTCACCCCTCCACGCTCCTTGATCCGCTGCATCCCGACCGCGCCGTCGTTGCCCATCCCGGTAAGGACCACGCCGATCGAACGGCGCCCGTAAGAGCGGGCGATGCTCTCGAGAAGGCGGGTGCCCGACGGCACGTGCGTCGTGCCGGCCTCCGCTGGGATGAGCAGGAGCGCCCCCGTCTCATCCACCTCCAGGTGGTGTCCATCCGGCGCGACGTAGACGTGTCCAGCCTTGAGGCGAGCGCCCTGCTGAGCCACCGACGCCGACAGCGCGGAGACGGAGTCGAGCCAGCTGGCGAAGGTCTCCGAGAAGCCTGGTGACAGGTGCTGAACCACCACGAAAGGAGCCTCGAACCCACTCGGAATGAACTCTAGTAGGCCCGCCAACGCCGCCGGTCCGCCGGTCGACGAGACCACACCGATGACGCGTGACAGGCGCCCGGTGGCGCCCGCGCGAGCCTCCGCGTCGCCTTCGGCGCCCTGGGGGGCGCCGACGGACCACGCTGGCTTCGCGCGGAGCCGAGCCTCCTTCTTGGCGCGACGGACGACCGCCACGCCTGATAGCAACCGCGCTTTGTTGCGGATCATCTTGGCGTCGGCCGCCTGAGGATCGAACTCGGCGGGCTTGCGAATGAGCTCGAGGGCTCCGCGCTCGATGGCGTCGAAGATGAAGTCGCTGGTCTCGGCCCGAGGATCGGACGTCAAGACCAGTATGGGCGTGGGCGTCGTGGCCATGATCTCTTCGATCGCTTCGAGACCACCCATCTCGGGCATGTGAACATCCATCACCACCAGGTCTGGCGAGTGATTGGCTGTCATTTCGTGGGCCTGGATGCCGTTCTCAGCGACCCAGGCCACTTTCATGTCACCGTCCGCCTCCAGGATACCTGTGAGCGCAGCGACGAAGATGGGTGAGTCGTCGGCGAGAAGAATGTTGATGGAGCTCATACCACCTCCTTACTGCAGAAACCGGTCAATGGTCTCGATCAGAACGGAGCGACTGAAGTCGGTTTTTATCAGGTGCGCGTCAGCACCGAGACTATCAGCTCGCTCTTTGTCCTCAACAGAGCCTCGACTGCTCAAAACGATAATTGGGATACGTGTCGTCAGCCCGCTCCGCCGCACCGCGGCGATAAGCTCGAATCCGTTCATCTCGGGCATCTCGATGTCGGTGATGATCAGATCTGGCTGGGTTGCCAAGAGTTTCGCCAACGCTTCTCTGCCGTTGGCCGCTTCTACGGTGCGGTAACCGCGGGAGCGCACGATCCGCTCGAACATGTCCCGGGTGATCTCCGAGTCATCGACGAGCATGACCAACCGCTCCGCGCGATGGGCGGCGCGAACATCTACTTTGGGCTTCATGGACGGCGCCGCGCCGCTGCGCCTGATCAGCTCGGTGAGGTTCACGATCAGGATGGCTTCGCCGTTGTCGCCGATGCCGACTCCCAGATAGGTCTGAAGCGAGGACAGCAGCCCGCCGAGCGGGCGGCGAACCAATTGAGTCTCCGACTCGACGCGGTCGACCAGCAGGCCCAGGGTGCGCTCACCATCACTGACTACGATGACGCGCTCTCCCTCCGCCTCACGGCCGCGCTTGGCGCCTGTCAGGTGGGCGAGAGAGTCCAGCGAGACGACCTCGTCGTCCAGTCGCATAGCGACGCCACCGCCGGCGTCCACCCAGGTCGAGGGCGCGGCTTGTGCGATGATGCGAACCGCGTGTGACGGGATCCCAAAACGGGTACCGCCGGCCGAGACCACCAGCGTCCGGCTGACGGCCACGCTCGTCGGGACGAACAACACAAAGGTCGTGCCGCGGCCGGCCTCGCTGGAGACGCCGACACGCCCGCCGAGGCTCTCGACGCTGCGCCGGACGACGTCCATTCCGACGCCCCGCCCGGACAGCTCTGTCGCTTCGTCGCGGGTGGAGAGGCCCGCGGCGAAGATGAGCATGTAGACATCGCTGTCATGGGCCGCTCGGACCTGGTCGGCGTCCACCAGCCCCGCGCGGATCGCGGCGCGCGCGACCGCACCGCGGTCGATCCCGCGTCCGTCATCCGACACCGTGATCTCGACGCCCTTGCCCGACAGCCGCGCCTCCAGGAGCAGCACCGCCTCCTCGGGTTTTCCAGCGGCGATCCGCTCCGCGCCGGTCTCGACACCGTGGTCCACGCAGTTTTGGATGAGGTGCATCATCGGCTCAGCGAGCTCGTCGAGGACGTTCGCGTCTGCCTCCAGATCACCGCCGGTGAACACGAAGCGGATCTTCTTTTGCTGCGCTTTGGCCAGGTCGCGGACCAGCCGCTCGAAACGGGCAAACAGCAACGACAGCGGCAACAGGCGTATCCGCCGCATCACGCCGTCCACCTCGTCGAGCTGGCTGCTGCTCAGCAACGCCTCGTCGCGCGAGCCCTGCAGGAGCGAGCTGACCCGTTTCTGCACGTCGCCGAGCTCGGCCCAGTTGAGGCGGGTAGGGGCGCCTCGCGCCAGGATTCGCCGCGTCGTCACGTTGAGCTTCTGGAGGGTCACCAGCGCCGCGTCATTTTGTTGCTGGCCGCGCTGCACCTCACCCAGGTATTCGGTCAAGTGATCGAGGCGCTCTCGCGGCACCCGGACGAAGCGGCGCTGCTGCTCCTCGCCCGGCCGTGTCACTACCTTGGCGGCTGGCTGTGGCCCGGTCTTGGGCCTCTGGGACGGCGCTCTCGTGGCCCCAGTCTCGGGACCGGGGCCGGGCCCCGCGGGAGCGGGTGCGGGTGTGGCTCCCTTGGGCCGCTGAGCTGGCACCCCGTCGCCGTCGAGCAGCCCCTGCACGGCGTCGAGGAAGCTCTCCCCGGCTCGAGTGACCTCCGGTGACGGATCCGAGCTCAGCAAAGCGCCCAGCAGGTCAAACCCTCTGAGCAACAGCTCCCCGACGTCGGCGACGTCTTCGAAGCCTCTCTGTTTTGCGAGCAGCAGCAGGTCTTCGGTCCGGTGCGCCACATCACTCGCGAGCTTGAAGCCCATGATGCGGGACTCGCCCTTGATCGTGTGAATGTCGCGCATGGCCTCTTCGAGAGAGTCCAACCGGGTGGCGTCGCGCTCCAGCGCAATCCAGGCGGAGTTGAGACGCTCGATGCGCTCCGCGCTGACGGCCAGGAACTTGTCCAGAACCGACGCTCGGGCGCGGTCGACGAGGTCATCGCTCACGCGTGAACCCTCGACGCCACCCGCTGCCGGTCCAGGAGGTACCCGAAGCTGCTCTCGCGGGCCGAGAAACACAGCCCAATGAGCCCCAGCTTCGCCATCGCGCCGCGCAGAGATCTCGGGGCCGCGTGGAGGTCGCTGGACGACACCGCGCAGATCGACGCGGCTTCGCCCAACACGAGATGGAGACGTCTCGCAGCGACCTTCACCTCGACCACTCGTGCCGCCAACGGTGGTCGCGTCAAGCCGAACACCTGTGAGAGGTCGACAGCGGCGCCCTGGCCCTCCCCGAGAGCGTGCCCGACGGACACCGCTCGGGGCAGGTCCAGGCCGATGAGCCACCGAACCCGTCCGAGCCAGGACGTCACGAGCTGCATCGCGCTCATGTCTTGGCCGCGTTCAGCAGGGATGGCAGGTCGACGATGAAGGCGAGCCCTCCTTCATGCTCGAACATCTTGTCTACGTGGGGCGTCAGTCGTTTTCCCTGGACGGCGTCGGGGACGCGCAGCCTGCTCTCCAGGACGCGCTCGATGCCGCCAACCCGGTCACAGATGCAGCCGACGCGCATATCCGGAACGCTCACGACCACCACGCGGTCTTCCATGTCCTCGTCGCGGCTGTCGGGTAACTCCAGATAGCGTCGCAGGTCCAGCAACGCCAACGGTCTTCCTCGCAGCACCATGATCCCCGGGACGTAGTCTGGGGCCCCCGGGACCGATGTCACCGAGTCGTGCAGTTTGGTGATCTCGTCGACCATGTCCACATCCAGCGCCAGCCATGTCGGCCCCACCAGGACCGTGCAGAGGCGCCGGACCTCGGTCGCGCCAGGGTCGAAGCCGTCGACCTGCGGTGGCTCTCGCACACCAGCCTCCAGCGCCTCCCGCTCCAGCGTGGGGTCGGTCATGCGGTCGTGCCGTTCGCCTCGTCCGGGATGACGAAGCGTTCGACGATGTTGTGCAGGCGCTCACTGAGCATCACCAGCTCTCGCGAAGCCGACACGATCTCACGGCTGCCCTCGGCGGTGCCTCGCGCGATGTGCGACACATCATCGAAGGCTACGCTGACCTGCTCGAGTCCGGACTGCTGTTGTTGAATCGTCAGGCTGATCTGTCGCGATGAGCGCGTCGTGTCAGCCGCGATCTTGATCGTCTCCTCGGTGGCCAGCACCGTCGCTTCGTTGGCGCGAGTGATGGAGGTCGTCAGCTCTTTGATGTCGGTGACCGACGCCATCACGCTCTCGGCCAGCCGCTGCATCTGCTGCGCGACCAGGGAGAAGCCGCGACCCGCTTCACCAGCCTTGGTGCCCTCGAGCGCAGCGTTGAGAGCCAGGATCTCACTTTTGTTGGCGATGTCCTTGATGACCTGGAGGATCTCGGCGATGCGCTCGGTCTGCTCGGAGAGCACCGCGATCCGCTCGCCCACCAGCTGACTGTTCTGCTGGGTCCGCTCCGCGTTCTGCAGCACCAGCTGCGCGGCGGTCGCGATTTCACGACCCGCGGTCAGCAGGGTCTCCAAGGTGCGGCGGTTCTCATCCACCGACGACGACTGCTCCACCGCGCCCCGCTCCTGCTGTCGCGCGTTGGCTAGAAACTCGCCTGCCGACGACGTCAGCCGCTCGGCGGTCTGCCGGATCTGGCCCACCATCTCCCGTTGAGTGCTGAGCACTTGTGACACGGCGGTGGCGAGGTCTCCGGGCGCGGCCACGTCGACCAGCAGATCCCCGGCGGCGATCTCTTCGAGGCGGCTCGCCAGCGCTGCGAAGTTCCCCAGCATGGCGCCGAAGGAGGTCGCCATGCGACCTATCTCGTCGCTGCTGTTGTCATCGAGGTGCTCGTGCCGAAGATCCCCCAACGCGACCCGGGCGGCCACTTTGTCGAGCGCTCGGAGTCGCTGCCCGATGGAGCGGCCGAGCAACAAGGCGGCCACCACCCCGATGGCCAGAATCAAGAGCGAGACCAGGAGGATCGTCTGGCGGATGCGGGAGCTCGCGTCTCTCACACTGGCCGTCGACATCGTCAGCACCAGGACGCCCGGGTTACCGCTGCCGCTCTCGACTCGGGTGCGCACCTCTACCACGCGGTCTCCCGCAGCGGGGTCGTCGCCGCTGGCGCTCAATGTCGGCGTGAAGGACACCCTGCCGCGATGATGAGCCGCGAAGAGTCGCCCGTCGGCCCAGAACAGCGCCGCTGATTGGAACTCCGCGTCGGCGTCCATCAGCTTGAGCGCCTCGACCGCCTCGTCCCGCCGGTCGTGCTCCATCATCGGCGCTACCGTGGAGGCCACGATCCGGCCCAATGAGTCGGACTTCTGCTGCAGCGCCGAGAAGAGCTGCCCGATTTGCTGTTCGGGGAAGTACAAGAGCACGAACACGACGATGCTCAAGACCACCGCAGCCACGATCGATGCGATCTTGAATCCGACCGAGAGTCTACTGCCTTTTTGCATGCTCCCACTCCTCATTGCTGTCGCCCCCGGCAGCCTCGATTGGATGACTACGTGCTTGCAGCGTATCGCGATCATGGCAAAAGAACGAGCCTGGACGCCCAG
>JAAZYN010000229.1 GCA_014239625.1 Myxococcales bacterium
GACGGCGTGCCGCCGCGACGACGCGGGGCGGCGTTCGTCTGTCGTCTGGCGCTGGTCCTCCCCGCCGACATGGTCCCCGGTGGGCACCCCTTGCGGGTCGAGCGGGCGGGGGTGCCGGCGGGGGCCATGCTCCTGTCGGTGGAGGGCCGCGTGCAGGGCCGAATTACGCACGAACCGGTTGGCGACGGAGGCTTCGGTTACGATCCGGTCTTCTATTACGACCCGGCCGCCGCGACCTTCGCCCAGATGTCCGCCGCCGCGAAAAACGCCATCAGCCATCGCGGCAGAGCTTACGAGCGGTTGGCTGGCGTACTGGCGGAGATACGGCAGCTCGAGTAGGGCTTTGCCAGGCTGGTGTCGGGCCGGCGTCTGCGGTGGGATCGGGGGCGCGGCCCCCTATCGCGGCTGGAAGCGAAGCGGCCATCGAATCTGGCACACACCGCTCGCCGGGACGTCGAAGCGCGCTGCGCCGACTCTCGTGACCAGGCACCGGTGAACCGCGGGATCGTTTAGCGTGGAGGTCTCCACGATCGGGACACGGACGCGCCCGTCCACGCCGATAGTGAAGGCGACAACGACCTGCCCCTTCAGATCCGGGCGCACCCTGAGCCGCTTCTCGTAGCAGCGTCGAAAGGCGCCCCGATGGTTGTTCATGACCGACTCGATCCGCGCCTTCGAGCAGGAGGACGCGGCCATTGGGTTCAGAGGCTTCTTCTTCTTCTTCTTCTTCTTTTTCTTCTTCTCGATATATCTCTTCACCAGCCCGCGCGCCGTGGGGATCCGCGCTCGGCTGAACGCGATCGAGACCCCCGTGGGGCAGCCTTCGGGTTGCTTGCGGTTTGCCAAGTAGCTCTTGCCGCCACAGGCCGTGCCCGCCCAGATCTTTCCGGGCTCGTGGATCTCCCCTCTGCCGCGTCGCTCTTGATACGTTCGCGCGATCCGGAGCACGTCAGCCGCCCGCGCACCCGGCGCAGCGATCACATGCAAGAGCGGGCCCGCGCCGTGCCAGCGTTCGAAGTAACGCAACGCCTTCTGCGCCTTCACCGCGACCGACGCGTCAAAGCCCGACACCTTGGGGTCGTTTCTCGGTCGAATACGGAACCGAATGACCTCACCACCGCGGTACCCGGCCTCGACCTCTTCCGGGAGGCGGGCCTTGGCGCGTGTCCGTTTGCGCGCGCCCGCGTTGCGGCCGCGTGGAGCCCAGAGATCAACGTGACCTCGATGCACCACCGCGATCATCGGGCGGTCAAAGCCGGGTTTTATTTGGGCGACCAAGCTCTCGGGGGCAGAACGCACCCGCAGCGGGAGGGTGCGCCCGTGAGCAGCCGTCTTGACGAAGCGGAAGTGTCCATAGCCGGCGGCCTTGAGCTGGTCGATGAGGGCGATGGTGTCGCGCGCCGAGGCGTCGGCGTCCACGATGATCTCCGCGACGGCCCCCCGGTCGTCGCCCTGGCTCACTCGGAGGCGATGACGGGCGGCGCGTTTTTGCGCGGCGGATCGCAGGCCCTTGATCGCGTCGAGCAGCCTCGGGGTCTCACCGGCCCCGCGGCCGTCGCTCCCACCGCGACCCGTGCGGAGGAGCTTGCTCAGCGGGCCGTCGTCGCGGGTGTAGGAGACGATCGCGCCGCCGGCGTCGTATCCGATGACCGTCCGCAGCCCGGCCCTGAGGCCGTCGGGCGCCACCGCGTAGAGCTCCAGGGGCTCTTCGTTGACGGTCAAGCCGCCGAAGCCGAGGCCCACGACGCCGGCGGTCCGGGCGCCATCTCGCGGGCTCTTCGATAACTCGGGCGGAGGGCCCAATACCGCCGGGACCGGTAGGACCACCGGCGTCTGTAGGGCCGCGTTGAGCGCCGCTGCCCGTTTGCGTACGGCGGCCTCCAGAGGGGTGCGAGGGACCGGCGCGTCCGCCAGACGCCGCGCCGTGGCCATCGTCGCCAGGGCCAAAGTGTTGGCTCCCCACCAGACATTGTCTTCCACGCGCTCATCCACGTTGAACGCCCTGTGGCAGCGTCGGAATCGTTCGATGGTCTGCGACACGGACACCGCCGGAGTCACATCGCGAAAGGCGGCCTCACACAGTAAACCGTTCCGGTTTCCCTTGCGGTTGAGCAGGAACTTGGTGACGTTGTCTGGCGTCACGTGGTGAGCGTCGGAGCAGCCGGCGCAGAGGATCCTCCCTGCGGCCCGCGAGAACCCGAAAAACCGGAGCTCGGACGCACCCTGGCGGAGCTCTCTCCAGGCGTCCTCGAGGCGCACCAACCATTTTGCGCGGACGGCCGATCCTTCGGCGGTCTCTCCGAGCGCCAACCTCATCGCGGCGCGGCGATCGAACTCTATGGACTTCTCGTCCGGGTCGCTTCCAAGCAGCGCTCGCACCGCAAGCGCGAGCCGGGTGAGGCCCGGCCCGTCGTTGACGCGACCTCCGCGTTCCAAGCTCTCTACCGTGGCCAGAGCCTTTCGAAGCTGCCGCGCCTGGGCGCCGTCTCCTCCCAAGGCGCGCGCCGCGGGGCCGGTCTGAAGACCCGCTGCAGCGCCCACCGCGAGCAACCTCAGCTTGGCGGAGAGCGCTGCGGCGCCTCGGGCGTCGGCGGCGTCCGGGGAGGCGATCAGGTAGGCGGCCAGTGCGTCGGCGCTCGCGACCGCGGCGGCGATGGATTTGGGCGAGTCCAGGGAGCGCTTGGCGGCCTCGCGGGCAGCCGGGATCGGTGACCGCGGAGCGAACGCGTCCGGGTTGATCCCCGCGTACCCCGGCGATGCTCCAGCCTTGCCTGCGCCAGCGCCTCGAGCGGTGGCGTCACCGGCGTGTCTCGTCGACACCTGGGATGGGGTGTCGCCGCACGCTCCGGCCACGATCAGGGAGACCGCCGCGAGCATGAGGGTGTTTGGGGGGGTACAGAGCATCACGTCATTGAGCTGAGTGTTCAGGGTCGGCGCTCGACGACGAGTTGAGGCGTCCCCAGGGTAAGCTTCGCGGCCCGCTGGGGTTTTGCACCTGGGACCATCCGCTGTGCAAGTGGTCGTCGGTCATCGTCGGTCGCGGGGGTGGTATACAACACTCCTGCGGCGTCCTCATCGACGCCACCGAAGACGACCGCCCGCCGAATGCCGATCCGAGTGAGCAGCGCCTGGAGCGCCTTCAGGGCGACCCCTTTGGAGTGAAGCAACATGAGGTGGCCGCCATCATCGGTGCCCAGCAGCGAGAAGGGTTCGCCCGACTCCGGGAGTCGCCCCTGCACCGCCGCGAGCTGGCGTCCTCCGCGATACCCCCGCGGGTTGACCATCGCGTATCCCTTCGCGATCACCGACAGGGTCGGTTCCACCTCGACGAAGCGACCGAGCGCGTGCGCTCCCACCTGGATGGCCGATGGCTGACCAAGATCAAAGGTCGCCAGGACGCGCGTGGAGTTCAAACGGATCGCGTCGGCGACCTCTGGAGACTCTTGCATGAGCTCCGCGGATGGCAAGACGACCGCTCGGATCTTGGCGATCTTGAGCCGCACGAGGGTCAGCCGGCGGCCGTCGTCGGTGGTGAGGAATGTCCACACCAGTGGCGCGGCGTCCAGCTCCATGCCGTCGGGCGCGGAGGTCCACGGCCGCATCTGGAATCCCGCGAGGCTTCCGATCATCGCACCATCGGTGACGGTGCGTTGGGTCAGCTGAATGGGCGTGAGCTCGCGTGGCGCCGCCTCGTCGCATGGTGGGCACGCCGCCGGGCCGACCTCGCCGAGCGTGGGGGCTGATCGCACATCGTGGTCTTCGGACAGCCCCAACGCCAAGCCCAATCCTGCGACGACACCTGTCCAGCCCGCCAGGAGTAGGGCCCAGGTCGGCTTCAGAGTAGCCTCGGAGCTGTCGACGTCTTTACCCAATGCCCCGCCAGTGGAACCCTAGCGTGTCTCCGCCGCAAGTTCTGGCGACGATACCCATCTGCATGGAGCGAGGAACGTGCTTCCCCGACATTTGACCGATCTGGACGACTCGCTCGCGGTTGGGAGCTACCCCGCAGGCCCCGGCGCCATCCTGGCTCTGTCGGAGCGCATCGGAATCCGCGCCGTGGTCAACCTCCAATCCGACGATGATTTACGCGCTCGTAGTCTGGATTGGAGCCAGCTGTGGATGGCATACACCCGCCTCGGGATCCAGGTGACGCGTGTGCCCATCGTCGACTTCGACGTGGCGGATCTCTCTCGCCACCTCTCGGCTGCCGTAGCCGCGGTAGCCAAGCACACCAGCGCCGGCCGAAAGGTCTACGTGCACTGCAATGCGGGCTTGAATCGCTCGCCGTCGACGGTGATCGCCTATCTGATCCGGCACCGTGGGATGAGCGCCGCCGAGGCCATCGCGTGGGTGGGCGATCGGCACGAGAGCGCGCCTTACGAGGACGTCATCGAGGGGTGGGCGTCCGGTTGACTTGGCCGTCGCGCGCGCGGTGGCTATGGTGTGGCCGCCGTGGAATCCCCCAACGTCGCACTGCTCATCGACTTCGAGAACCTCGTCATCGGGGTCACGCACGCGACCGGAGACAGCGCGGTCGCCGCGCAGGGAGCTCCCGCGGGGGGGCCGGTCGGAGGGGGAGCAGGAGGAGAGACCGGGCAGCGTGGCGCTTCTCGGCGTCCGCGGATCGCCTCCGCCCCCGTGGACGTCGCCGTGTTGCGGTCGCTGGCTCAAGACCACGGCGCTGTTGCTGTCTCACGGGCCTACGCCGATTGGCGCCTGTCGGCCTTCAACCGTTACCAGACGGCGCTGTATCGTGAAGGTGTCGACGTCATCCACGTGAAGGGACGGCGGGGCAAGAACTCGGTCGATCTGCGCCTCGCCGTGGACGCGATGGAGCTCTTGTTCGAGCGGAGTGACATCCAGACCTTCGTCGTGGTCACCGGTGACCGCGATTTCCTCCATCTGTTCGCGAAGCTGCAGAGCCAAGGCCGGACTGTGGTGCTCGTCTCACCTGCCGGCTCAGCGTCCAACGACCTCGCGCACACCTGCGATCGGTTCATCACCTACGAGACGCTGTGGCGTACCGAGGCGGGGCACCCCTCTGCCGAGATGGAGCGGCAACTCGAGCTGTTCAATGCGCGCTTGGCGTTGGTGGTCACCGAACCAGCCCACGCCGGTGGCATGGTGGGCTCGCGGTTGAAGGTGGAGCTGCGGCGGTCGCTGGGGCCCACGTTCGATGAGATGAACCTGGGCTTCGCGCGGTTCAAGGACCTGATCGCCAGCTGCCCTGGCGTCGTCAACCTTCAGCAGAGGTCCGGCGCCTCCGATTTCGTCGTGACGCCCAGGGTCACCATCGAGGAGGCCAGGCGGCTGGCGTGGAGCCTGGGGCTCGACGGCGCCGCGGAGTCCGACGGGCTCGATCACTTCATCGGTCGCGCACGCGCGCGTCTCGGGCAGTGGCGCTACGAGTGGAACCCAGGGCGAAGGCGGCTGATCCTGGAGGTGCTTTACGGCACGATGCGCCAAGCCGATCGGTTTACCCAGGACGACGTCATCGCGAGCCTCCGCCAAGCCCCAGAGGCGTTCGGCGACGCTACCCCGAGCGCAACTCAGCTGTCGCGGTACCTGAGCGTGTGCTACCAGTCGACGATGTTCGTGGTGGAGCAGCTCGACCGAGACCTGCCCGTGAGGGCCCGCCGGCTCCAGCTCCGCAAAGAGTACGGTTGCGTCGATGACTTCATCGCGCGTTACGAGCAGAGTATCCTCTTCAAGGTCGCCGAGCTGTTGGAACTGGATGACGACCTGGCGCAAGCGGCCAGCCGCGCGCGAGCCGTCCTGGGGGTCGATGACGACACGGCCTCCGAGGCCTACGTCAGGACGCTCCTCGGCGAGATCAGGAAGGTCGCATCGGGTGAACCGGCGATGGGTGGCGGGGTAACAGAGCGCTCATAGGGCCGGCCCGTCGGGCCCGTCGACTCAGGGCACGCACTGTTGAAGGTGGATGGGGGAACGGGTCTTCAGGAGCCTCGCCGCGCATCTGCAGTCTACGCCTCTGCATCGTTCGATGTGCATCGCGCTACGCCCGTTGTTGAACAGGGCCGTGATGCAGCGGCGTGAGAGGTCTTTGGCCCGACACTTGCGCAGGTGGATGGTGCTTCCTTTGTTCTCGAGGAGCGACACGGCGCAGTGAGGGTCGACGCCCTTGCAGGCGTCCAGATGGATTGGCGAATGTCCGTTGCGCATCAGCGCCGACACACAGCCGGGGTCGAGGGCGTCAC
>JAAZYN010000022.1 GCA_014239625.1 Myxococcales bacterium
CTGACGGCGATCACGGCACAGAACACGGTGGAGGTCACCCACACCCTGCCGGTGCCGGCGGAACTCGTGGCCCAGCAGATCGAAGTGGTCCTGGATGATTTACCGGTGCGAGCTATCAAGACTGGCATGCTGGCCACCGGGGAGAACGTCGAGGCGGTCGCTGCGGCCCTGGCTGTGCACCCGGATGTGCCGCTGGTGGTAGACCCGGTGATCGTCAGCTCCAGCGGCTCCCGGCTGCTCACCGACGATGGCGTGCAGGCCTTGATCAAGAGGCTGATCCCGCTGGCGACGGTGTTCACCCCGAACCTCTCCGAGGCCGAGCTCCTCGTCGGTCGCAGCAATGATGGGCGCTCCGCCCGCGAGATCGCCGAAGACCTGATGTCTCTCGCCGCGCACCGAGCGACCGTGGTGTTGAAGGGCGGCGACGTGCACACGTCACCCCGCTCGCAGGACCTGGCGCTCCTCCCGGACGGCCGGGAAGTCTGGCTGGATGTGCCCCGCATCGAGACTCGGGCGACTCACGGCACCGGCTGCACCTTCGCCGCTGCGATCACCGCCGCTCTGGCCAGGGGAGCCAGCATTGGTCAAGCGCTGCGCGGGGCGAAACATTACGTCACTGGGGCTCTGATGAATGCCCGGCCGGTGGGGAGCGGTCACGGCCCGGTCGAGCACATGTGGCAGCTGCAGGTGGCCGACCCCAGCCAGCCCGCCCCGGGTGAGCCGCAATAGGACCTGGGGACTCAGGCTGACGGACTCTCGGAGCTCCCAGCGGTCCCCGTTTCACGTCCGCCCTACGCGCACGCCTGTCGGCTCTCATCAGGCTTGGGCGTCGCCACACGGGCCACTTTCATGCAGGAGGCGTCGCCGGCTCACCCGGGTCCGGGTCGGTCCTGGCATACGGCTCGACCACCGCAGCTCCGACGGCGTCACCCCAGACGTTGACCGTCGTGCGGAAGCGATCCAGCAGCCAATCGACGGCCAGGATGAGCTCCACACCTTCGAGGGGCAGGTTGACGGCCTGCAGGACGATCACCATGGTCACCAGCCCGGCCTGCGGGATCCCGGCGGCGCCTATGGCGGCCAGAGTGGCGGTGATGATGACGAGCAGTTGCTGGGTGAGTGTCAGCTCGATGCCGGCCGCTTGCGCGATGAAGATGACCGCGACGGCCTCGTAAAGGGCGGTGCCGTCCATATTGACCGTCGCGCCCAGGGGGATGACGAAGCGCGACGAGCGTTCGTCGACCCCATTGTTGTCCACCGTGTCGCGCAGCGTGACTGGGATGGTGGCCGCCGATGACGCTGTGGAGAACGCCGTCATCAAGGCGGTGGCCATACCGCGCGCGTACTCCAGCGGGTTACGTCCCGTCGTGAGCCGGAGGATCAGCGGCACGACGATGACCGCGTGGAGCCCAAGACCGATGAGGACGGTGAGGCTATAGTCACGGACCGCTTCGAGTTGCTGCCAGAAGTTGCCCGCCGCCAGGGCCTCTCCGAACCGCCCCGCCACGAGCCCGAAGACACCCACCGGGGCGAGCAGGAGCACCACCGTGACGAGCTTCATCATCGCCTCGTTGGCGCCATCGCAGAAGGCCACGACGGGCTTGCCCTTGTCGCCGATGGTCGTCAGCACCGCGCCAAAGGCGATACAAAAGACGATGATCGGCAGCATCTTGCCCTGCGCAAAGGCGCCCATGATGTTGTCGTGGAGGAAGCCCAGCAGGATGTCGCTGAGTCCGAGCTCGGTCTTGTTGGCCACCTTGTCGGGGATGCTGCTGCCGATCTCCATGCCGGCGCCCGGCTCCATGACGTTCACCAGGACCGAGCCGAGGGTCACCGCGATGGCCGTGGTGAACAGGTAGTACAAGACGGTGCGGCTGCCGAGCTTGCCGATCCGGCGGACGTCTCCCAGCGACGTGACGGCGTTGATCACCGCGAACACGATCAGCGGCACGATGATCATCTTCAGCGCTTTGAGGAAGATCTGCCCGAAGACGGCAAAGTCGGCCATCTGCGCGTCGTATGCCCAGACCGCCAGGAACGCCAAGGAGACGCCGGCGATGATGCCGTGCAGCAGAGAGATGCGCTGGGCGCCCAGGGTCAACGCGAGAAAACCGAACTGGGCCGAGCGATGGGCGAAGGTCAGCCAGGCGTCGTCATGGTCCCCGGCGAGGGTCCAGGCGGCAGCGAACGCGAACCCGAGGAGCGCCCACTTAAACGTCGTTCGCAGGGCCTCGCCGAGGGTGGCTTGAGGGGTGGCTTCCACAGGTGGCTACGCGTGATCCCTGAGGACCCTGATCAGCTTGGGCATGGCCTTCTCCTGCACCAGGCTTTGGAGCTTCTTGGGGATCTTTGTCTTGGGCTCGGCGTGGATCTGGTAACGCACCAGCGTGCGGCTCTGGTCTCCGTCGACCGGCTCGAAGGTCCAGCTCCCCTGGTTGCGCTTGTAGTCTCCCGAGAGCATGTGCCATTCGCGCTTGTACAGCTCGCCCACGACGACCGTGTGTTTGGCCTCGGTGGTCGAGGTCAGGTTCTTCAGCGGGAACGGCATCTCGATGGTCTGCTTGCAGCGGACGGTGTCACCGTCTCGGCTCAACTCCACCGCGCTCTTTACCCGCGGCATGTACCTGGCGTAGTCCGCTGACGACTCGATGAGGCGCCAGACCCTCTCGACCGGCCGCTCCACGATGGCGTGCACGATGAGCTGGGGCGTTGGAGAACCTGGCACCGGGCGGGTCGTACAGACCACCTCGCCCCGCCTGACGCGGGCCTCCGTGGAGGCGTCCATCTGAATGTGTTTGCCCATGCTTGCCTCTAATCCGTCTCGCGGGTGCCGGAGTCTACTACCAGTCGCCCTGGACCGCCTTGATGAATTCGTAGGGGTACCCCAATTCGAAGGCGCTGGCATCGTTCAACCGGGTCAACTGCGCGTCGCTGAGCTTCACCGCTGAGGCCTTCAGGTTGTCCTCCAGCTGGCGCAGCGTGCGCGCACCGAAGATGACTGACGTCACCTGTGGCTGTCTCAATAACCATGCCAGCGCGACCTGCGCGATGGACGCCTCCGTCTCCGCGGCGACGGCTCGACACGCCTCGATGATCTCCCAGTTGCGGTCGGTATCGCAGGCCTTCCATCGCGCGCGGAATCGGTCGCTGTCACCGAAGCGCCCGCTGCTCGGCGGTTGACCGCGTCGGTACTTTCCAGTCAGAAAACCGCCGGCTAGCGGCGACCAGGGGAGGATCCCCAGGCCGTGCCGGCGACACGCCGGCGTGAGCTCCCGCTCCAGGTCGCGGACGACCATGCTGTATTGGGCCTGCAAGGCGACGAAGGGGGTCAACCCCTGGGTCTTGGCGATCCAGGCCGAGTCGCACAGGCGGTAGGCGCTGTAGTTGCTGCAGCCGATGTAGAGCACTTTGCCGGCCCGGACGAGGTCGTCGAGGGCTCGCAGCGTCTCCTCTTCCGGGACGTCGCCGTCCTGCATGTGGATCTGGTACAGGTCGATGCGGTCGGTCTGCAGCCGCCGCAGGCTGTCCTCGCACGCTCGGATGATGTGCAGTCGGCTCGCGCCGGCGCTGTTGGGGCCGGGCCCCATGCGGAAGCGGAACTTTGTCGCGAGCACGACGTCGTCGCGCCGGCCGGCCGTCTGAAACCAGCTCCCCAGGACTCGCTCCGACAGCCCGTCGTTGCCGTACACGTTGGCCGTGTCGAAGAAGTTGATCCCCGCGTCCAGCGCGCGGTCCATGATCGCGAAGCTGGTGGCCTCGTCGCAGCCGACCTTGTGCATGAACGAGTTGGCGTCCGCCTCGCCGAAGGTCATCGTCCCCAGGCACAAGGCAGAGACCTTGAGCCCGCTGTCTCCGATGCGACGGTACCGCATGTGCGACCTCCATTCGGCGGTGTGGGCCATCGCTCGTAGAACGTCGAGGCTGTCCTCGTCAACCTCACTGGGTTAAGCTCCGCACATGAGCTCTGCGGACCAGCGCCCCGGCAGGGTCCGAGCTGACGGGGGGGATCGCGCCCGGTCGGCTCGGCGATGAGCGCAGGTGGCCGGAGCCGCCCCGTTGGACGCCGCGGGATCGCGGCGTTCTTCGGGTTTGTAGGTGTGTTTCTGGTCGCAGGGGGCGCGATGGAGACGCGCGACACCATCGCGACCACGGAACGGCGCGTCGACGCGCGTCGCAGAGCGACCGAGGGCCAGCTGGCGAGTCGGTCAGAGCTGGCCCGGCTGACGGCGCGCGAGGAGCGCTCCCTCGACCGCCTTCACCAGACCCTCTACGTCACGCTCAGCGCCGCCGCCGTGACCCTGCTGCTGTCGCTGCTGTTGGCGATGACCGATGTCGAGCCCAGGTGGCTGTCGCTGGGCCTCGCCGCCGTAGCAGGGGCGGTCTGGGGTGTGGCTGGTGCCCTGGCGCCGGTCCTGCCGTTCTTGCTCTCGGCGGTGGTGGCGCACATTCCGGACCGGGTGTGGAATCCACGCGCGCGTCCCGATTGAGAGGTCCGCCGGCTCAGGACATCGGGGTGAAGGCCGGCGCGGAATCGTCGTCAACCCGCGAGCACGGAGCCTAGGAAAGAGCCCCAACCCATCCCGATGATCACGTTCGGCGCCACCAACAGGAGCCCGTTGCCCGGCCAGGTCCGGGAACCTAGGATGTGCAGCGTCATCACGACCAGTGGCGGGACGAAGAAGCCGCCGACCAGGTTCAGCCACGCCGTGCCGTAGCCCCCGGACCCTCCGGCCAAGGCGCCGGTAGCCGCCGCGATGCCGCCGCCGAGGAGGGCTACATCCCGGCGGAAGGAGTGCTGGTCTCGCTCCTGGGAGTCCTCCAGCCAACCTCGACGTGCGAAGGCGTAGGTCACCCCGCAGCCAGTCGCGAACCCGGCCGCACCGCTAGCCGCCGCACCCGCCAAGCGCAAGGTCAGCTCTCCCTCCAGGATGAGCAGCGCGGCGAAGGTCCCCAGGGCCGCACCCCAGGACACGGTCACCCAGAACCAGACCCGGGGGCTGACCTCGGCCCGCGAGGCCAGCAGCTGGCCGATGATCGTCGCGCCGAAGAGGAACGCACCCAGCCCGAACAGATCCGATTGGAACTCCACCGGACTAGCTCACACCGGCGAGGACTCGAGCCGCCTCTTCCCGATCGTCGAAGTGGACCCTGTCGGCCCCCAAGACCTGATAGTCCTCGTGCCCCTTGCCCGCGATCAAGACGACGTCGCCCGGTCCGTCCGCGAGCCGAATACCCGCTTCGATCGCTGCCCGTCGGTCCAACTCTACGACCACCTGGGGCCCTGGCGTCATCCCCGCCAGAATATCCTCGACGATGCTGCCCGGGGCCTCGGTCCGCGGGTTGTCGCTGGTTACGAGCGCCACGTCCGCCCAGCGCTGGACGGTGGCCCCCATCTGAGGCCGCTTTCCCGGATCGCGATCGCCTCCTGCTCCAAAGACGACGATGAGTCGGCCCTCGGTGAGCGGCCGCAGCGCTGAACAGACATTGTCCAGGGCGTCCGGGGTGTGGGCGTAATCCACCAGCACGTGCCGCGCGCCGGGCACGACCTCGAGACGCCCCGCTGCCCCCTTGACGTGCCGCAGAGCGGCGACCACGGCGTGGGGGTCGAACTCCGCCAAGGTGAGCATCCCGAGGGTGGTCAGAGCGTTCGCGACGTTGTGCGCCCCCACCAGATCGAGGCGCAGGTCGAGGCCCCCCCACGGGCTCACTACGGTCGCGCGCGCGCCGTCGATGCGGCAGGTGATGTCGGTGGCTCGCAGATCGGCATCTGCGCCATTGACCGAGAACGTCAGGATCCGCCCCCCCGCCGCGACCATCTCGTCGGCGAGCCGCCGTCCCGCTGGGTCGTCCACGTTGAACACGGCGCGCTCGACCAGCTCCCTGAAGAGCCGAGCTTTCGCATCGAAGTACGCGTCCATGCTCTGGTGGTAGTCCAGGTGATCCTGGGTCAGGTTGGTGAACCCAGCCACGTCCAACCTCGCGCCGGCGAGCCGGTGCTGGCTCAGCCCGTGGCTCGACGCCTCGAGGGCCACGTGGGTCACCGCTGCGTCCTGCATCTCCGCGAGGAGCGCGTGGAGATCTGCAGAGGGTGGGGTGGTGAAGATGGTCTTGCGTCGCACCTCACCGAACCGGTGCTCCACCGTGCCGACAAGCCCCGGGCGCACTCCCAGCACGTCTAGCACCTCCCAGATCATCGACGTGACGGTGGTCTTGCCGTTGGTCCCGGTCACCGCGAAGGCGGTCATGCGCGACGACGGTGAGCCGTAGAAGGCGTCGGCGGCCTCCCCCAGGACCTGGGCCGAGTCCTTGACCTGCACCCAGGTCACGTCGGCGTTCAAGCTCGCCGGCGGCTCGCTCTCGGCGATCACGAGGGTCGCCCCGGCCGCCAGCGCCTGGTCGACGTAGTCATGCCCGTCCACCCACAGCCCGCTCACGGCGACGAAGACGGAGCCGGCGACCACCTGCCTGCTGTCGTAGGTGTAGCCCGTGAGCGCGGCTCCCCAATCCGAGGCGCCGCTGACCACGGCCCCGGACCCGCACGCATGCAAGACTGTTTTTTTGCTCGTCATGGGGCATCTATCTATCGTTGCCAACACATCCGTTGGCAACCTAAACGACCTCCCCACGAGCGCGCTCATCGGCTCCCCCCTTTTGGGAATTCAGCCGCCGTGAGATCATCGCCCGCGACGACATCATCACCCCATCCGCCTTGGCCGCAACGTCTCCTGCTGTGAACTGGGCGGACACGATCACAGCTCAACCCGAACGCGCCGTTGGCGTTCGGACCGACGAGGCCAGAGATGACCGAACCCTTGACCGAGGACCCATGTGATTGCGGCTCCGGTACGGAGTACATGGCGTGCTGTGGGCGGCTGGTGACGGGGCGCGAGAAGGCAGCCACAGCAGAAGCCCTGATGCGCTCGAGGTACACGGCCTATGCGCGCGAGGCGGTGGACTATCTCGTCGCGAGCCAGGCGCCCGAGAGCAGGAAACCGGCGCTGGAGCGCGAGATACTCCGCTTCTCGCAGGCCGCCGACTTCGAAGGGTTGACCATCCAGGCCACCGACCTGGGCGAGCCCGGAGACGTCACCGGCGCGGTGGAGTTCATCGCCCACTATCGGGTGGCGGGAAAACGTCACATCATGCACGAGCGCTCCAACTTTCGATTCGATCCCGAGGCCGACCGCTGGTTTTACGTCAACGGCAGCTCTATCCCGAGCCGGAGCGCCAAAAAGGTGGGCCGCAATGAGCCATGCCCGTGCGGTAGCGGCAAGAAGTACAAGAAGTGTCACGGCCGCTGACAGGGGGTCGCGTGCCCGTGTGCCCGTGTGGGCGCTCGGCTCGCTCCGCTGGTGGATCTGGCGATGGGCCGGTTGTCTGGTTACGCTTGTCGCGATGATGCGGGCTCAACGCGAAAACCAGAGAGGAGGGCTGCCGTCGTTTCGGCGTGGCCTGTCGCGTCCGGTCTCGGCTCTCCCTGACGAGGCTGGTCTCTCCGCTGGCCCCCGGGTTCACGTTTCACCCGGGTCTGGAGCCTGTAACACGACGATGAAAGCCACCTCCGAGCTGGACCTCGGCCGCCTCTTCGCGTTGAAACCGCCGTGGGCCCGAACCGCTCCCCCCTCATCCGCTTCCGGCCCCTGTGTCTGCACATGAACATGGCGCGTCACAGGCCCTCGCGTGGTCGCCCCCGGCCGGTGTCGCGCGGGCGTGAACGGCTGCCCGTCAGCCCTTCGCCCTCGCGCCGTGGCCGGGACCAGACCGCGGCGACGTTGAAACCGCGTACGTTCCACACCGGGCACTAGCGCCGGTGGTCGACGGCCCCCCACGAACAACCGGCGGCGCTCTTGGGGCGCATCTCGGCGTCGTTCTGACCGTCGCCGCCGTGACCGTGGTCCTCTGCGGAGGGGCCGCTCGGGGAGGGGCCGACCCCGAGCGCGAGTGGTTCACCCTGCGCACCGCTCACTTCGCGGTGCATTCGTACGACCCCGCCGGAGGAGGAGAGGCCTTTGCCCGACGCGCGGCCGCGTTCCTCGAGGAGGCGTACACGCAAGTCAATGAGCTGCTGGGCTGGACGCCCCAGGAGCGCGTCCAGGTGTCGATCGTCGATGATGTCGACAGCGCCAACGGGTTCGCCGCGGTGATGCCATACAACCACATCACCCTGCTGGCCTTCCCCCCGTCCGCGTCAGGAAATCTGGGCGACTACGATGACTGGCTGCGGCTGCTGGTGTTTCACGAGTACGCCCACGTCGCCCATCTCGACAACGCCACCGGGGTCCCCGAGGTCGTCAACACGGTCCTCGGAAAGACCCTGAAGCCCAATCAGGGCCTCCCTCGTTGGCTCACCGAGGGCCTCGCCACCTGGGTGGAGTCGCGGACCTCCGGCGCGGGCCGCGTCAGCGCGAGCTTGTTTCAGATGTTCTCCCGCACCGCGGCGCTGCAGCAAACGCTCCCCAAGCTGGGGCAGCTCTCGGGCCCTCCGCTCTTCGAGCCGGGTGGCAGCTCATGGTACCTCTACGGTGGGTACCTCTTCGACACCATCGCCAAGGCCGCCGGCGGCGCCGCGGTGAAGAAGTGGGCCTACACTTACGGGCGCCGCCTCATCCCCTATTCCATCAATCACACCATGAAGGCGGCAACGGGCAAGGGGCTCGACCACTGGTACCAGGCCATGCTCGCCGGCGTGAACACGCGGGCGGCGGCGGTCAAAGCGCGGGTGCTCCGGGAAGGGCGGGTCCTCGGCCGGCAGGTCACCGTCGGTGGGGAGTACAAGAGCCCGCCGGCGGTGAGCCGCGATGGCCGATGGTTGCTTTACGCGCGCCACAACGGCCGCGGCTCGGTCTATCTCGGGCGGGCCCCGATCGATGACCCGGGGGCCTTCCAGCCGCTGATCAAGTGCGACGCCGGATGTGGCGACCCCGAGCCGGCGATGGACGGCCGCTCGGTGTGGACCCACGCCACCCGGTTTTTCCGCCGGGTGAACTCCTACTCGGACATCGTGCGCTTTCAGCTCCGCCCCGGGCAGCGTGGCCGCGACGGCGCTGCCCTGACCCGGGGTGCGCGCGCTCAGCATCCCCGGCTGTCCGCTGACGGCAAGCGTCTGTGGGTCATCAAGTCGTCTTGGGGCCGGACCTGGCTCGAAGCCCTCCACCCGCTCTCGGGGGCGACGCTTTACCGTTGGGATCCACCGCCCTGGGCGCGTCTGGAGGCCCCAGCGCCGGGGCGCGACGGCGAGGTCGTCTACCTGTCGCTTCATCATCAGGGAAACCGTGACATCTATGCCCTGGAGCTGGGCTCCAGGACCCTGCGGCGCCTGACCTACGGTCGCTCACTCGAGGTCGACCTGCGCGTGGGCCCCTCCGGCCGATATCTGTTCTATGCCTCGGATGCCGACGGGGTGTTCAACATCTACGCGCGGGACCTGTCGAGTCACGGGACCTTCAAGCTCACCAACGTGTTCGGAGGGGCGTTCGGACCGAGCCCCAGCGCCGACGGCGGGACCCTCTTCTACCGCGGCTGGACGGCCGCCGGTTGGGAACTCTATGCGTTGGCGTTGGATGTCCCCGGGGCCTCCCGGGTGGCGGTCCCCGACCCCAAACCCCCTCGCGAGGAGCGCGCCGTCGCCACGGTGACGGCGGAGAGGCAGGCTTACTCGCCGCTGCCGACGATGCTCCCGCGCTCCTGGTTGCCGACCTGGGTCGCCGACTCCACGGGGCTGTCCAAGCTCGGGCTCGTCCTGGGAGGGCAGGATGTGACCGAGCGCTTCGGCACCACCGTCGCGCTCGAATACGATCTCGGGCGGCAGGATGTCAGCTTCTACCTCGACCTCGACCTGCGCCTGTGGTGGCCCGACCTGAGTTTGAAGTTGGGGCGTTACAGTTGGGATGGGTCGATGACCATGGGCGACGTGACCGACGACTATCGAGGGGAGGTCTACTACGGGCGGGTCGACGTCGGCTTACCGCTGCCCAGCATCATGACCCCGATGCGCTTTGACACCGGCTTTGCCGTCGATTTCAGCCGAGGCGTGAACGTCCCCGACTTGAAGCACACCCCCGACGAGAGCTACCCATCGATCCCTCGCGAGGGGGTCTCGACGGCCTGGTCCATGGCCCTGAGCTGGGCTGACGCAGAGCAGCCCAAGTGGGCCATCACCCCCGTCCGTGGCGGCTCCGGCGCGTTCGCCGTGTTGCTGAGACATCCGGCCATCGGGAGCCACGGCGACGCCTTCCGGTTCACGTACCGATTGAAGCGTTATATCCAGATGCCGTTCCACCTCGAGCACGTGCTGATGCTCGCCGCCAGTGGCGGCTGGAGCACCGGCAGCAACTTCAGCATCGGCGGGGTGCCACCGCAGGACGTGCTGGTGGACCTCGTCAACGAGCGCCAGGGCAACAGCACCTATCTGCGTGGGTTCGAGGCCGACGCCTTTCAAGGCCGCGCGTACCACCTGGTGACCACCGAGTATCGCTTCCCCATCCTGCGCGCCCGCACCGGCATCGAGTCCCTGCCGATCTTCTTCAAGGACCTTCACGCCGCTGTCTTC
Organism: Myxococcales bacterium; assembly: GCA_014239625.1. Lineage (GTDB taxonomy): Bacteria > Myxococcota_A > UBA9042 > PHBI01 > JAAZYN01 > JAAZYN01. Next base: position 10,550 of record JAAZYN010000022.1, read on the forward strand.
GCCGACGTCGGCGTCGCCTACAACGAGCCCTTCCTCGAAGACGACCTGGGGCGGATTCGCGGCAGCGTTGGCCTAGAGCTGCGGCTGGACGTGGAGTTGCTCTTTGGTTTCAGCGCAAACCTGCGGCTCGGTTATGCGCACGGCTTTGGCGAGGACGGCCGCGATCATGTCTACTTCATGGTGGCGCCGCCACCGTAGCTTCATCCCGGGCCTTGAGCGCATTGACACCACTGCGCGGCCCAATAATGATGTCGGCCATGAAATTCGTCACTCAACTGGCGGTCGCCCTCGTCGCGGTCGGATGGGTCGCCGCGGCGGGCCAGACCGCGGGAGCGGGCACGCCCGCCCAAAAGAAGATCAAGGTCCTCGGGATGCAGATCGAGGGCGCTGACCTGTCGGCCAAAGACAAGCAAGACTTGTTCAAGGTCGTCCGGGCGGCGCTGGGCTCTCGGGATACGATCGACTTGTTGAAGCCCCCGGAGCGGGAGCTGACCGACGAGATGATCGACCTCGAGTGCATCGACGTCGACGCCGCCTGCCTGTCGCGTCTTGGAGCGAAGTACAAGGCCGATCGGGTCTTCTACAGTCAGGTCGACAAGGGCACGAAGGGGGCCTACACGCTGCTGGTTCGCGTGGTCGACGTGAAGAAGCGTCGGCTGGTCCACAACGCGACGGTGAAGATCGCGTCCCGGATGGGGGTCGCGAACGGCCTCGAGCAACAGGTCACCAAGGTCTTCGGTGAGAGCGCTGGAGCGGCCGCGTCGAAGGCAAAAGACCACGGGTTCATCGAGATCAAGGCGAACCTCGAAGATGCCAAGATCTTCATCAACAAGGAGTTCGCGGCGACGGGCGAGGTTAAGGTCAAAAGGAAGCTGGGAAAGTACACCGTCGAGGTCAAGCATGATGGCTATCAGCCGCAGCTGTTCACGGTCGAGGTGACCGCGGGCCGAACCACGACCCGCGTCGTGACGATGAAGGGCCTGGCGGGTGGCTCGGGACCGAAACAGGGTGCTGCCGCCGCCGTCGACGAGACCGAGTTCTACGAGACCTGGTGGTTCTGGACCGTCATTGGGGTGGTTGTCGCCGGCGGTGTCACCGGCATCATCGTCGCTACCATGGATGACGGCGACCCCTCGCCACTCGGCAACGCGTCGTTCTCGGTGGACCCGCAACAGGCCTGGAGAGACTACGACGTGTTAGGGGGGCAGCCGTGAAGCACACCATCTGGACCGCGCTCATCTGCGCCGCGTGCCTGACCGGTCCGTCCTCCCTGTCGGCATGCGCTGACGGCGCCTCGGACGGCACCGGCCGCATGGAGTTGGCTCTCCGCGACGGCGTCGGCGGGTGGCTTCGGTTGAGGATCTTCCGAGAGGACCCTGGGGCGCTATTCGAGGGGGCAGCCACCTTCGACACCAACTGCCTGGACGCTAAATCCCGGACCTACGACCTCACCAACATCGACGCTGGCGCCAACCAATGGGTCGTCATCGAGGGCTTCAACGAGCAGGACTGCAACCCGGACTCGCGGGTCGAGGTCGGCTACCGGGGCAACGTCGAGGTGGTGGAGGGCTCGGAGCCTCGTTACTACCACGTGCCGCTCTATGAGGAGGGCGGCATCACGACCCTCCCCGAGGGGCTCAATATCAGCGCCTCGCTGGCCAAGAGCATCGAGCTTTGCGATGCCGCCGCCGACACAGCGTGCCCTGAGGCCCATCCGGGTCACACCTGTTACGACGCGCTCAAGCCTGAGTATTGGTGTGTCCCCTCGTGCACCGCGTCTTCCGACTGTGCTCGGTATCACCCGCGGTCCAGCTGTCAGGCATCGACCGGCTGGTGCGTGCTCAACTCGCCCCACCCGCTCAACCTGGCTGAGCCGCGGGCCCTCGGACATGGCGGCACGCTGAGCAATGGCGACGCCGTCTTCCTGGGCGGGTTCGGCAAGATCGCGGCGGGGCGTCTGCTGCCGGGCAACGAGCAGGTGGAGGTCTTCGACCAGCGGACAGGCCTCTTCGAGCGTCGTAAGATCTCCGGTCTGGAGGGCTGGTCCGGCGCTGGCTTGTCTGGGTACGCGGCCATGGGCAACGATCGCTTCGCCATCGTGGGCGGCGTCGCCAGCGCGACCATCAGCTACAGCGGCAGCGGGGAGGATCGTGAGGTCCGCATCACCGACGCCGACGAGCTCTCCGATCAGCTCGTGATCGTCGACATGAAGACGAACACCGGCGGGGTCACCACCTTGCCGCGACCCTTGGCGGAGTCCATCGTGGTGCGGATAAGCGACACGAGCGTGTTGGTCATGGGCGGCCGCTCTTTCGACGACCTCGGCGCGGTCGAGACCATCGGTGAGGCTTGGCTGTGTGACGTGGCTCAAGGCGCTGTGTCCGCTGACTGTCAGCCTGCTGGGGAGCTCGCCGGTATCAGGGCGGGCGGAGACGCTATCTGCACCATCGCCGATTGCAGCGCGATCCTGGTGGTCGGTGGTCGAAACGATGCTTACGCGGCGGAGGTCGTGAGCCTGGTCGACGGCACGATCAGCGGCGAGCATCTCACCATCGATGGGCCTCTGGGCAGCGTGAACCGTGCTCGTCTGTGCGGCTCGCGTCTGGTCGGAGGGGCCACCGGTGACGGCGTGGGGACCCAGGCGCCGGTGCAGCTGACCGTCGCTGGGACGACGCTCGAGGTCCGCGAGCTCGGCACGGAACCTCTCACGGTCTGGCCAGCGGTCGGGCCGCGGGACGAAGACGGTGACTGTTGGATCGCCGGCGGCATCGGCCCGGACGGTAATGACTCCGACGGGGTCTACCGCATGACCGACCAGGGCAGCGCGCCGAACCCCTTGACCTTGAGCCGCGCTCGCTTTGGTGCCGTGACGGCGTGGGTCTCCGGAGGGCCGATCGGTGGCGCGCTGCTGTACGGCGGTGGCTTGATGCTGACGGGCACCGCCGACTCCGGGGCGGTGGACATCGTGCGCGGGGTCGAGGTCCTCAAGCCCTGACCGGGACGCACACGGTCGGTGTGCACGGTGTCGCGACGGGGGCCATCGGCGTGCCTGTCATCTTCGTCCTGGTGGCGTTGACCTTGATCCCTTTCGTGCACGCCGACACGGCGTGGTTCGACAGCGCCCACTTGAGCGCCGCCGCCGCTGGGTTGGGGGTGCCGCACCCGACCGGGTTTCCGCTGTTTTGCATCCTCGGATACGCGGCGCACCTCATCCCCATCGGGAGCGTTCCCTTCAAGATCGCTCTGTTGAGCACCCTGTGCAACGCCGGCGCGGCGGCCTTGGTGTACCGCACCCTCATCGATAACCGCGTCCCGGCTTGGATGGCGGTGGCAGGGGTCGTCAGCCTGGTGGCGAACTACGTTGTCTTCCTCAACGGGAGCCTGGCGGAGGTTTACTCGGTCACGCTCCTGTGGCTGGCTGGACTCTTCGCGCTGCTGGTGCGACCGGCGCCCCGCTGGAATTTTGCAGGCTTCTGGACGGGGCTGGGCTTGGGCGCGCACGTCACGTTCTGGATGTTTGCCGCCCTCGTGTGGGTGCTGACGGCGGCGCGGGGCCGCCGGTGGAGGGAGTTTGGCCAGGCCGTCGGTTGGGGGGTCTTCGGCGCCTCCATCGTGGCGTATCTTCCGCTGGCGGCGTCGCGGGACCCGTGGCTCAACTGGGGTGATCCGAGCTCGCTGGGCGCCCTCATCGACCACTTGTCGGCGTCCTCCATTCGGACGTCCTTTAGCTCGGAGATGCTGAGCGGAGCCGGTTGGACCGAGCACGCGAGCGCCTGGCTTGAGGCGGCAGGGGGGCCCCTGTGGCCGCTCTGGGCTCCACTGCTCGGGGCTGGCTTGTGGGCGCCGGAGCGACGCGATGTGTGGCTGGCCGCGGTGTCGCTGCTGGTCGTCGACCTGACGTACGCGACCCTCATCAACCCCATGGGCCTCGGTGAGCTCCAGAACGGCACCCCGGGGGCGCTCGCGCTGGCCTTTGTAGCGCCGTTGGGGCTCTGCGGGCTGGGCCGTCGGTTTGGGAGGGCCGCCGCGGTCGGCGGGGGCACCCTCGTCGCGACGATGGTGGCGGTGGGGGCGATCGCGACGGGAGCGCAACGAGCCCCCGATGATCTCGCCGGTCGCTGGGCGCGACTGGTGTTGGCCGACCCGCTCCCTGGTTCGCTCACCATCACCGCCAGCGATCACCTGGCCGGACATACGATCTATCTCCGTGGGGTCGAGGGCTACCGTGTCGACCTCGACAGCCGCGTCGCCCAGAACTGGGACGACCCTTCACGCCTGGTGGCCCACGCGCTGCCCGACCAGCCCGCGTTCTGGCAGCTGGGTGACGGCTACGCCGACCGCGGAGTTCGCGGGCACCTGACCCCGGCGCGGTGGCTGTATCGCGTGTCCGCCAAGCCGGTGGAGGCTCCGCGGCTGGTCGTCTCCGGGTATCTCGACGACGTGGCCGCGTTGACCCGCGTCGCGGAGCCCGGATTTCGAAGCCGACGCGTGTTCAGCAATGCGGCGCGGCTGCGCGCTACTGAGCATCTACTGAGGGGTGACACGCCTTCGGGGGGGCAGATCGCGAGCCTCGCCGTCAGGCTGGATCCGACCAACGAGAAGGGGCTCTTGACCCTGGCTGTAGCGCTGGCCCGGAGCGGGGCGCTGCCGCGCGCGGTCACCCTGCTCGAACGGGCCGTCGTGTTGGCCCCGCGCTATGCCATCGCGTGGAAGAATTTGGCTCGGTTCCGCGCCGAGATCGGCGACGCCGAGGGCGCCTCCGAGGCGCGCCAGCGCTGGGAGCAGCTCAGGGGCAGTCGCTAGCGCGGTTCGAAAAGAAAAGCTCGATGTGGACCTCGACCTCCAGGCTCGAGATGACCTCGCTCTGGGCGATGCCGGTGAAGCGGGCCTCGTACTGCGGCTTGTCACTCAGCGCGATGAGGTTGAGCTTCTGGAGCCCGGCCTCGTCGATGGTCCATTGTGGCGCGTCGAAGAACACCGCGGAGTTCTCTGCGATGTCAGCGCTCATCTGTCCCAGCAGCTGCCACTGCGTCTCCCCGACCTCCCTGAGCTCGAA
>JAAZYN010000230.1 GCA_014239625.1 Myxococcales bacterium
ACCGCCGTTCAGGTCGAAGGCTCGGTTATCGCCGGCCAGTTCGAGGAAGGCGCGGCGGACCCGGACAATTACGGCATGCTGTTTGAGGAAGGAAACGAGCTGGTGAAGTGCGTCGACGAGGCGCTCGACACCATGCTGCAGCCGGGCGGGGTCGGCCTGAGACCAGACATCGCCCAGCGCGAGACGCAGAGCGTCCTCGACGCGTTTTCCATAGTAGCCGTCTTTGAATGTCCGCCCGGGGTCCAGCACGAACATCGCGCGGAACGCCACGTGGGCCGCGTCATGCCGACCCGCCTCCAGCAGAGCCAACCCTCGGAAGAACTGGACATCGGCGACTCTTCGAGGCTCCACCATGTCCCCATGAACTTGTAGCAGCGTCTCCAAGGCTCGATCCAGAAGCTCCCGCGCGCGTGTCTGCTGAACGGCCTCGAACGAGTCCAACCCCAGCTTCTGGTAGGTCTTGCCCAGCCTGAGCTGGGCCGCGAAGTCCCTTTTCTCTCTGAGACGACGGAGGACGGTCGCGGGATCCGCCACCCGCAGCTCATCGAGTTGGCTGAGCATCTGTGACACCCGCTTACGCCAGATCTCCGCCAGCGCTGCCGAACCGGAGCTCGCCGTCGACAGGTCGGAAGAAGCGCGATCGTAGGCGCGAGCGGGGAGCACCCCGATGCTCAGCGGCATCCACCCGTGCTCAGGTAGAGCGTCCGCTCGCGTATCGGATGGCGCCACGGCCATACCGATGAGCAGACCCGCCATACAGACTTGACCGGGTAAGGTGCAGCGCATCAGTTCGGCGGGCAGCGCGTCTGAGCGTCGTCCACGAAGGATTGGACGCGTCGAAACGTGATCTCTTCGAGATCCGACTGAGCGTCTGCGCGCTTGAAGCGCGCGATCAGCGTCACCTCTGCAGTCGCGGGACTGTCCAGCAGCTCGAGACCCCAAAGGGTCGCTACAGAGTGCCCTTCGCACCGAGTCTCGAAGTCGAGGGTGGCGTCATCGCCGACGTACCTCAGATGGTCGACGTAGGCGCACGCGCACGGCTGCCGAAACTGAGATCCCCCTGGCACCTTGAAGTAAACGACGCCTGCTACCTCGCGCCCGTATTGACCCAACGCCAGGGTCGGGACCCCGTCGATGATGGTGGAGGTCGCGTTGTACGAGACGGGTTCCCAGAGACCGCTGAACAGGTCGTTCGGGTTGCTACACGCGACGGCCAGCAGCACCAGCGGGATGGCGGCGCTCGAAGCGATGGAGATGCTTGAAAAATCGCGCAAACCGAAGGTCACTCACGGCGCCACATAGTAACGGAGTGACTCGACGGCCTCGTGGGGTGTCTCAGCGAATGAGACCATCGCGCGTGTTCGCGCGTCGAGGCCAGCAGCGTCGGCGAGCACCTTGACCGTGGCCCGCCAAGCAGCTCCCACCAAAATGACCTGACGATAGGGCGCATCGGGCGTAGCTCCAAACGCCCAGATCTGGCACAGCAACGCCAGCGTCTCCACGTCTGGGGCGACAACGATCGCCGCCTCGGCGCGATTGAGAATCTCCTGCACTGCGGCGAGGGGGCCAGCTACCGCGACCACGTCCGCGCCGCTCGGGGGCTCATGACTCGGCCCGCCGTCGGTCTTCACCGCCACGAGAGCGGCGCCAGCGTCAAGCGCCGCCCGCGCGACCGCCGTCGACACCCCCGGGCCGCAACGAGTGATAACGCCGTACCCAGCCTTCCCGAGCTGTTCCGCCACCCGCCCGGCGGCGGCCAGGACGTCGTCGGAGAGGTCCGCTCGGTCCGGCCCAACGACGGCAATGATGGAGGCTGAGAGTGGCTTACCTGCGATCAAACCGACGTAGATCCTGGATGATATCGGGTCGAGCCTACAGTGGCCAGGAGGCGATCCCTTGTCAAGATCCTCCCCCACTGCCGTCACACACTGTCAGGGCTCAAGGCTACTGAGGCCGAGCGCCGCCGTCGACACCGGGCGCCGAACTCAAGGGGCCTTCTGTTTGGTTGGCTTCTTCTTTTGCTTGTTCTTGGAGAGGTTCTGAGCCCTGACCGTGCCTTCCTTCTTCCCGCCCTTCGGCTTCTTGTCCGTGTCGCCGAGGCCTTTGGGGAGCGGCTTGGACTTCTTGCCCGCAGGTGCGAGCAACATCCACCAGGCGACCCGGTCGTGCAGCTCCCGGTGACGCTTTCGGATCTGATCGTACAGGTCGTCGATGATCGCCAGAATACGTTGCAGCAAGGCCAAGAGCTGAGCCGCCTGCATATCGTGACTGGCTTGGGCTTGCTTGCGTTCGACCAGAATCGCGACGCGCTCGCGGTCGCCCCTGAGGTCTTTGACCCACCGCTCCAACTGACCGAGATCTTCGCTGTGCTGGGCGACCTCTTCGACGGTCGTCCAATAGCGGATGAATCCTTCATGGTCGGCGAACTCCTCTCTGGCGGAGTCCAGCGAGTCCAGAAAGTGGTTTCGCGCACCGGCGAGTTTTTGAGTGGGACAGCTCGGCTCCATCAATCGAACTCTAGCGTGTCTTGATTTTCTGACGTGCAGCGATGCTCGCTGCGTGCGCGTCGAGACCTTCGAGCGCGGCGAACTGTGCCGTCAAGCTTGCGACTTCTTCCAGACCTGACCGGGTGAACTCTAACAGATTGACTCGCTTTACAAAGTCGCCAACGCCCAGGCCGGAGAAGAAGCGGGCGGTTCCACCCGTCGGGAGGACGTGGTTGGGACCAGCGAGGTAGTCACCAACGGCCTCTGGCGTCCACGGTCCAATGAAAATCGCGCCCGCGTGGCGGATGTGCTGGGCCGCCTCGGCGGGATCACGCACCAGCAACTCGAGGTGCTCGGCGGCCACCTCGTTGGCCATACGGATGGCAGCGGCCCGGTCGTCGGCGACCACGACAAAGCCGCGTTCGCGTAATGACGTCTCCGCGATCTCTCGGCGAGACAACAGCTCCAGCTGCTTGGTCAGCGCCTGCTCGACCCGAGGGACCAGGTTGGCGTCCGTCGTGATCAGCCCCGCCGACGCCAGCGGGTCGTGCTCAGCCTGAGCCAACATGTCGGCAGCCACCAGAGAGGGGTCGGCGGTCTCGTCCGCGACGATCAACACCTCTGACGGCCCGGCGATCGAGTCGATATCGACGGCACCGAACACCTGGCGCTTCGCGGTCGCCACCCAGATATTTCCTGGTCCGACGATCTTGTCGACGCGCGGTACGCGATCGGTCCCGTAAGCCAGGGCGGCGACAGCCTGAGCTCCGCCGACCCTGAAGATCCGGTGGACCCCCGCCTCCGCCGCCGCGGCGACGACCACCGGTGAGAGAACACCGCCGGGGGTCGGAGTCACCATGATGATCTCGTCGACCCCCGCGACCTGTGCGGGGATGGCGTTCATCAGGACGCTCGATGGGTACGCGGCGGTGCCGCCGGGGACGTAGAGCCCGACCCGAGCAAGCGGAACAACCCGCTGAGCCAGCCTGACGCCCTGCTCATCGCTGAGGGTGTATCCGCTCGCCAACTGTGGCTCGTGGAACCGTCTGATCCGGTCGGCGGCCGTCTTCAACAGGCTCCGAACGTCATCGGAGACCTGCGCCAGCGCGGCGGAGCGGTCGGCGCGTGAGACTTCGAGGGTCGGCGCGGAGACGGCCCAGCCGTCGTAACGACGCGTGGCCTCGATCAGCGCCTCGTCCCCACGCGCACGAACGTCTGCGACGATAGCGGCGACGTCGCGCTCGACGTCGGCGTCCGCTCGACTGTCGACCGTTTCGCGGCCCGGGAGGCACAACGCACCGGTTGTTGGAAGGCGAGTGAGTCGAATCATCGAGTACGATCGGCCCGAGGATGAGGGAGAGCCGAGGTCCCGGCGCAGTGAGGTTGCAACGAAGTCCCAGCCGTTCGTCATACGAGCGCGACGTTCGGCACGCGAGAGATCATCGACAATCGTGCATCACCGCGGCCTGATCCTTGGTGCCGAGCGCTCGCGGTCACCGCCGCGCGTTCGGGAGACGACCTACGCCGGCGCCTGAAAGAGCTCAAGGCGGGCAATGCTGAAGTGGATTGTCAACCGCACGCGCGCTGCGAGCGATGCTGCTGATGTCGAAGGCGGCTGAGCGCCCAACTCTATCCGGCCGGAACTCGGCGGGTCCGTCGCAAGACGAACGACCGAACCTTAGACACAAAGTCGAGACAGGGTCCAGTGTCCTGTGTGGGAAGTTCGGCGTGAATGATGACACCGAGCTTCCCACACAGGACAGCAGCGGCGCCGCGTTCGGTAACTCACCCCAGTGCTCGATTGCGTCCGCTCTCTCTGGCCCATGGTCGCGCAGAGGCGCAGAGGCGCAGAGGCGCAGAGGCGCAGAGCATTCTTTCTCTCTGCGCGAGACCTCTTCCTGCGGGCACCGTGACTCTGTTGGACAGACCCAACCGAACCCGGGGGGTAGTGTCGCGAGTGGAAGCGACGCGTGTACAACCCTGGCTTGCTTGGCCCGTGCCGGCGTTGCTCGGGTTTGAACTGACCCGCGCCAGCCCTACACCCTCGCGCCTTGGTACGAACCAAACCGCTGGCGGTTTAAGTCAGCGAACTCTTCACGCAGGACACCTGTGTCCCGGCCGGAGGAGCGCGCTCTGCGGCCAAGAGCGCCCCGCGGCGACTCGTCTGTGGGAGATCCGGCGGGGCCGAGCGCCCGTTTCTCCCCGGGTCGAGGTCCGGCGGGTCAGCGGCTGGGGATCTCTCGGGCTTTCGGTTAGGGTTCGCCGTCTATGTCGAGCCTGTCCGAGCATCTCACCCTGCTGTGCGACGCCACGCGCGTCCGGATGCTCCGTCTGCTGGAGGCCGAGGAGCTCAGCGTCGGGGAGCTCGCCTCGGTGCTGCAGCTACCCCAGTCGACGGTCAGCCGACACGTGAAGCAGCTCCTCGACGCGGCGTGGCTGATCAAACGACAGGAGGGCACCGCGTCGGTGCTGAGCGCGGCCGACCTACCTCCCAGCCCGGGCGCAGGGCAGCTGTGGAAGCTCGTCGCGGACGCTGAAGAGCATCAGCCGGTCTTCCTTGCCGATCTCGAGCGGATGGCGAGTATTCTGGAGCAGCGCCGCATGGACTCGCGGTCCTGGTTCGGGCAGGTCGCGGCCCGCTGGGGGCAGGTGCGCCGCGAGCTCTTTGGTGACCAGTTCATCCTGTCGACGCTGCTGGCGCTGCTTCCCGAACGGCTGACAGTGGCGGACCTGGGCTGCGGCCGAGGCGACGTGACCGCCGCGCTGGCGCCGCACGTGTGCAGCGTCGTCGCGGTGGACCAGCACGAGCGGATGCTGGCCACGAGCCGAGCTCGGCTCGCCGGTGTCGACAACGCGACCGTCGTGGACGCCGACCTGACCCGGCTCCCCCTGGCTGACGCAAGCGTCGACGCCGCTCTGTTCATGCTCGTGCTCCACACCATGGACGCGCCCGAGTCGGCGCTCGCCGAGGCCGGACGCATCGTGAGAAGGGACGGTCGCGTGGTGGTGCTCGACATGCAGCAGCACCAACGGGAGTCCTACCGTCGAAAGATGGGGCATGCCCACCTGGGGTTCAGTCGTGACCGCGTCGAGGCCATGGCCGCTCGCGCGGGGCTGGTTACGGGCACCTATCGTCGCCTGCCGGCGGACGAGGCCGCTCAGGGGCCGCCATTATTTCTCGCGGTGCTGCGACCAAAGCCTTGACCAGGGTGCTCTCGTGCCTTAACTATCCATTCATCCGGATTTAAGGATGAAAAGAACAGCCCCCCGCCGGCCCGACGGCCCGGAGAACACAGCATGTCCGCTTCTAGCCTACCCACCATCCCGTCCTTCATGAACACCGGGCTGCCGTTGTTCGCGGAGCTGCCCTTCAAGGTCGCCGACATGTCCGAGGCGACCGTGCGCTTCGGTCGAAAAGAGATGGAGTTGGCCGAGCACGAGATGCCAGGTCTGATGTCTCTGCGCCACGAGTTCGGCACCGAAAAGCCGCTCAGCGGAGCCAAGATCATGGGCTCGCTCCACATGACGATCCAGACCGCCGTGCTCATCGAGACGTTGGTCGACCTGGGGGCCGACGTCCGTTGGGTCAGCTGCAACATCTTCTCGACCCAGGACCACGCCGCCGCGGCGACCGTGGTGGGTCCCCGTGGTACCGCCGACTCCCCAGAGGGGGTGGCGGTTTACGCGTGGAAGGGTGAGACCCTCGAGGAGTACTGGTGG
>JAAZYN010000231.1 GCA_014239625.1 Myxococcales bacterium
CCCCGAGGCCGCCCCCGCGGAGACCACCACGCCAAGGCCGGCCGAGGCCGGCGCAGAGCCGTCGGCCCCACCGCCACCACCGCCCGCCACACCGGAGCCGCCGCCGGCCACACCGGAGCCGCCGCCAGCCCCCGCACCGGTCGCGACGAGCTCCCCTCCCACAGACCACGCGGAGGCCGATCGCGGCGAGGAGGCGAGGAGCCCCACCGTGCCCACGGCGCCGCCGCCCGGTCCCATGCCCTCCCCCAGTGTCGCGCTCGCAGAGCTCCCGGGAGCAAAGGCCGCCCTCGAGCACATCCGCCAGGGCAACACGACCATAGCGTTGACGCAGCTGCGGGGCCTGGTCACCAGCCACCCCAACAGCGCCCACCTGCACTACATCATCGGGAAGGCCTCGTCGGCCATGAGCGACGACGTGGGGGCGCTGACGTCATTTCGAAAGGCTGTCGACCTGGACGCGCGCTACGCCAGGGACCGAACGCTGGTGGATCTGGTGATGGGCTTCATCGATCTCCCCGACGGTGCGACCACGACCATGGCCATGAAGCTGCTGACCGACGCGCTGGCGGCCGCCAACCGGGACCGGTTGGCGAAGGCAGCGATCACCTCGGGACGCCCACAGACCCGAGAGCGGGCGTTCCGGATCCTTGCGGACTCGGGTGAGCTCAAGCATGTGCAGCCGTGGCAACACGAAGCGATCGCGCTACGACAGGCGCCGTCCTGTGAACAACGCAAGCCGATGGTGGTGAAGTTGGGGGCTCTGGGTGACGCGCGCGCGCTCCCGACGCTGGCGGCGATGGCGGCGAGCAGGCGCGGCTGTGGCCCGGCTGGGAGTGACGACTGCCATGCCTGTATGCGGGACGAGCTGGACCGTATCGTGGCGCAGCTAGCGGGTAAATAACGCCCGACCGCCCCATCCGATGAGGGTCGCCGATGCCGCGGCGATGACCAGGACATCCCCCACGATGAGGGCGAACGCGCTGTGCGGGTCACCGAGCGTCGGCCCGCCCGCCCATGAACCATGAAGGCCCCAGGCGGTGACCACCAGAGCTCCAGCGGCGCCGAGAGACAGGATCTGCTCGCCGCTGTCATCGGCCCCTGCGGGGAGACGCCAGCCCAGCAGCCGCCGAAGAGCGACCGTGATCCCCATAGCCAGAGCCACCAGGACTGCGATTCGCAGCAGCCACTCGCGCTGAACCCAGACGGCGCTGAACGACAACGCCGGCTCGACGACGGCGTAAAGAGCGATGAACGTCGCGGAGAAGAGACTGTTCGAGAGGATCTCGCGGAGCAGCGGCCACTGCCCCATGGTGAGGCGGAAGCCGACCAGCACCAACAGCGCCCATCCCAGCGCAGCGGCCAACCCTCCGGGCGTACTGGCAGCGCGGCGCGCCGGCAGGACAGCCTCCAGCGGTGTCTCATGGGTCGCGCCGAGGGTCGTCGCCAGACGCTGGCGCTGACGAGCCGCAGCGCCTCGGGCCCACGCTGGGGCCAGGCCCGCGATGGGCGCCCCGATGCTGTGCCTCGGCATGTCGGTCTGAAGGAGCCCAGCTAGCGTCGACGCGACGTCGACGGTCCGCCGCTCACATCGAGCCCCTCGAGGTGTGACAGCGGGACCCCAGGCGAGCAGCGGTGCCCGAACGACCGCCGGCTCCGGGCCGCCGTGGCCGCCGCGCCCCAGATGACCATGGTCGCTGAGTACGATCATCGTCGTCGAGGTGCCACGCAGTCGCCGTAGCAGCCGAGTGATCCGTTCTCCGATACGCCTCATGGCGACAGCGTACTCGTCGGAGGCCGCGCCATGGGCGTGCCCCGCGTCATCGCCGATGACCATGTGCACCAGGAAGAACCTGCGCCCCCGCGCCCTGCTGGAGAAGGCCGCCTGGAGGGCGTCGTCGAACCCTCTCGCCTCGACGTGGACCGTCTCCCAGGGGCCAAAGAGCGCGTCCCACCAGTCGACCCCATCGGTGATCAGGTGACTCCGGATACCGCGAGCAGCGGCGAGCTCGACCACGTGGTCGAGGAGCGCTGGCCCGCGGTGTCCGTTGGTATGAATCCCCGTGAGCGTTGGCGGCGCGCCGGTCAGCATGGCGACGTACGACGGGCGGGAGAAGGAAGGGTAGACGGTCCGCAGCTCGCATCGCTGAGCGCGCTGCACATCGTCCTCGCGCAGCTCGAGCAGCCCGACGCCGTCCGCGATCAGCCCGTCGACCACGAACAACACCACGTCGCCACCCAGCGGAGGGGCTCCGGCGCGGCGGGGGAGGTCCGGCTGCGACCAGAGCGGCGCCGGCGGTCCCGCGTTGTAGCTGGCCATGAAGGTGAAGCCGTGAAACACAGCGGCCCCAAGGAGAGAGACCGCCACCGAAGCCACCAACCATCGCCGTCGTTTCATGCGCTTCCTTGATAGCATGTGGTAGATTGTCGCGGGTGAGCGACCTTCGAGACCAGCTCCTGAAAGCCGGCTTGGTGACCGCCAAGCAAGCCACCGATGCGGACAAGCAGGCCCGTCGCCAGCGCAAGAAGCAAGGTGCCAAGGCGACGCGGCGCCAACAAGAGCAGCGGCGAAGGCGCTTGCAGGAGGAGCGCGCCCAGAGCGCGGCCGCCGATCGGGAGCGTTCGGTGGCCTCGCGCAGCGGCGAGGAGGATAAACAGCTGGCGCTGCGCGTGAGCCAGATCATCGAATCCAATGGCCTCGACCTCAAGATCCAGGGCCGGCGCCGCTGGTACTTCGTCAACCGGAGCGGCCGGGTCCCGTACCTGGAGCTCGGCGATGAAGCAGCGGCCCGCCTCGAGAGCGGCGCGGCAGCGATCACCGAGAGCCCAACCGGCGCGGTGCGCCTGGTGACCGCGGCGGGAGCGCGCCGGGTGTGCGAGTTGGACGACCGTTGGCTCGTCCAGTGGAGGCGTTGATCCGAACGCGAAGAGCGGGCAAAAAACCTTGAATAGACCGAGTGTCCGCGCGTCGGAGAGAATATCGCCCGACGAAGACACGGACATCGAGCAGGCATGACAGAACTCCGAGGCCACATCCTGAGAGCGCTCCTATGCATCAGCATGGTGTTTGGAGGCGTGACGCTGTCCGCGACGAGCGCCGAAGCTCACGGTGGCCCAGCATATAAGCGCAACCATCGACACAAGGCCTGGCGCTACCGGCCCAACGTCTGGCGGGGTCAGCCCAACGGTCATCGCTGGCGCTCTACGCCGCGCTACCGGCGCATCCCACGACGCCCTGTCTATACGCCGCCGCGACCACGGCACCTGATGGGACCCGGCTGGGTCTGGGTCCCGGCCCCGCCTCCGACGGTCTATCGCCAACCGCGGGTCTATGTCGTCCCCAAACGCGCTCCTGCCGTCGTAGCGCCCGGCGAAGCCCGGATCCACCCGGCGCCGCCGGCGCCACTCGGAGCGCCCTCCACGGAGCGACCGGAGGGTGTCACACCCACGCGGTCGGCCCCCGACAAGGCCCCGACACCCGACACGGCGAGGACGCTGCCGCCGGACATGGATCCCAGCCTTCCGCCCCATGGAGCGGTCCCCGCGCCTGCGCGGCCTCAACCCTCGGTGACCCCGCCCAAGGGCCCCGTCGCGCCCCGGCCTCCATCCGCCACCGGGGCTCCCCTGCCCCCGACGACCACCACGGGGCTGTTGGGATATGCTCGCACCAGCGCGATCGCCTCGGAGGTCCTGCGCCTGGTGAACGCCGAGAGGGCCAAGAGGCGCCTCCCGGCGTTGGCAGACCACGTGCGGTTGTCCACCGCGGGGTGGCTCCACAGCAAGGAGATGTACACCAAGCGGTACTTCTCGCATCGGTCGCCGAGCAAGGGCTCGATCACGTTCACCGACCGCATCCGCAACGCCGGCGTCATCAAGCACGGCGCAGCCGGCGAGAACATCGCGATGACCCACGTGTCCACCGACGTGGCCAGACGGCTGGTCAAGATGTGGATGAGCAGCCCGGGCCATCGCGCGAACATCATGCACAAGGACTTCCGCTTCTCCGGACTCGGAGTGTATGGCGACGAGGACTACATCTACGTCACGCAGGTGTTCACCGCGAAGGTGAACACGCCGTCCCTCAACAAGCCTGTCCAGGCGACGCCGCCGGCGCGCAAGCCGACGGTCACCGGGCCGACCAAGCTGATCTGAATCACGGGTCCGCCACGGAAGCGCACCGACTCCGCGACCATGAGCTGGACAGTCCCTGGGTCTGCGGGGAGGCCACGAGGCCCTCGCCCGGCTGGCCAGGCAGCTGGGAGCGGGAGGCGTCGCTCAGGCGAAGAGGCGACGTAATCGCAGCACCGACAGCAACGACACCCTTCCCGGGTGCGCGTAACGACGCAACGCGCCAAGGATCGCTGCGCGCACGTCAGCGTCGGCGGCCCGCAGGAGCTCTGCGCGCACCTCCGCAGGCATCTCCAGCAACACCGCGCCGGCGCGCGATGGGGTCAAAGCCGCGAGGAGGCGGCGCGCGTCATCGGGCCTGGCGTGCACCAGCAGCAGCCGCAGCCCAGCGTCACCGTGTTCATGGGCCGTCGTGTCGATACGGCAGGCATCGAGCAGAACGCTGGCGCCGCGACGAAGCTCCAACGGGCTGCACGCACTGAACAGAGCGTCCAGGTCGGCAGCGGAGATGCGGTCGAGGACCCGCGCCAGTTGGCGCCGATCGGCGGCCCGCAGCAGATTGCGGATCAAGAGGACTCGAGTCGAGCGTGTGCTCATGACTCACGTCGGAAGAGCAGGGTGTTCGCGTTTGCGCCGTGCCGCCCCGCTGACACCCTTCCCGTCAGGTGAAATGGAGACGGTTACGGCGAGGTACTTGGCGGTTTGTCGCCAGTCTTCATGGCTCGAAATACTCCGGTTGATTGTGTGTGCTTGACTCGACGCCTCGTGGCTAGCAGATCCGTGACGGCACGGCTTGGAACGGTTCGCGTCGATTTGTAACCATGGGGGCGGCGGCTGGTGGTGCGCTCGGCCCGGCCACATGGTCACCACGAGTCCACGCGGCGAGGTCGCTGGGATGTCGCGTCACCTCAGAGGAGGTCGAACCCGAAGCGGCGTAACACAGCCAATAGTTTCATCAGCGGCAGGCCGATGATCGCGGTGTCGTCGGCGGTCACGGGGTCGGCTTCGATGGTCTCGAACAGCGCGATACCGCGCCCCTCCAGCCGGTACGCACCGCAGCAATCCAAGGGCATGTCGTGCTCGACATACCGTCGCAGTGTCTCTCGCGGCAGCTGCCTCATGGTGAGGGTGTGTACGTCGACGGCGGTCTCACAACGCCGCTCGGAGTCGACGACGGCGACCGCGGTGATCAGGCGATGGGAGCGACCGGACAGGCGCGCGAGCTGGTCGACGGCGGCCTCCACGCTGCCCGGCTTGCCGAGTACATCGCCGTCCAGGTCGACGACCTGATCGCTGCCGATCACCAACGCTGCGGGCTCAGCAGGCACGGCCCGGGCCTTCGCCTCGGCCAGGTACAGGGCCAGGGCGTCGGGACCGAGGCCGGGGTTGGTCTCGTCGACGCCAGACCCCACCGCCTCGAACGGGACCCCCAACCGGGCCATAAGCGCGTGTCGGTAGCGGCTGGTCGACGCCAAAATCAGCTTCACATCGGTTGGCACACGCGCCTCCTTACATCCGCACGTCCGTCGTCACCAGCGCTAGGCAAGCGCCGCCCACGATGTCAAGATGGCCGCATGGACGCAATCAAACCTACCGCCGTCGACGACCTCTACGACCTGCTCATCATTCCGGAAAAGCCCGAGACCCGGGTCGCCGACCAATTCGGCGCCTCTGTCATCCAGAACATCGCTGCGCGACGGATCATACTCCCCAGCGCAGAGGCGCTGCACAAGGAGTGGGTGGAGGTCTACTGCGACCCCGGCCCGAGCGCCCACCTCGCCTTCATGGAGCGCAGCTGGGAGTACGACACGCCCCCATTTCTCGAGGCCGTCGTGCGGTGGGGCGAGACGCCCGTAAACGTGGTCGAGGGGAGCTCACTGCAGGCCTATTTCTTCCTGGAGTTCCGGGGCGCGCGGTTCAAGGATGTGGGCGCTCGCTTCAAACGCATCTTCAAGGACGTGGCGAACTCGCGGCCTCGGGTCTTGTCCAAACCACACAGCGGCCTGCCGCCGCACAAAGAGGTCCAGGAGGATATGCAGCGCGTGGGGCCCAAGCGGCGCAAACGGGTGGGCAAC
>JAAZYN010000232.1 GCA_014239625.1 Myxococcales bacterium
GCTGCAGAGTCGGCGCCCTCGAGCTTTACAAGCCGACGCGGCCTGGGCCAAGCCGACGTTGACCAGAGGGGGCCTCCCACCACCGGGGTATTCGTACTTGTCGATACAGTGGATCTCGTAATCACTGACCTTGCTGCCATCCGACAAGACCACCTTCTTGCGCTTACGTATCTTAGACATGCCGCCCGGGCAGGCGTAGTGCTTGGGGTTGGTGGGCTTGTAAGATGATGCCAGGGGCTTGCTGCGGCCAGCATCGCCCCCCTTGGGAGGTCGCTCCGTCTCGCCCGGCGCGGGTCGCTCGACCTTGCTGGTGGACGCGGGTTCGACCTTCGCGGCAGTGGGTTGTACGGCCTTGGCGGCGACCACGGCGGGTCCGTCACCGGCCCTCGCCGCCGACCCTCGCTCAGCGCCTGGAGGCCCCCCCTCCGAGCCAGCGCCCGACGGCCCCGCTCCCGACGGCGTGGCCCCAGCACCGGCGACCGGTTCAGCCGTCGAAGAGGCGACCTCACTGGCAGGCTCTGCCGTCGATCTCGGCGGAGGGACGTCCCCTCGGGGCGACCCGCTGGACGAGGACCCACCGGTGTCCGCAGAGCCGGCCTCCACGCCCACGCCCACGCGTTGGCCGCCAGATGCTTCAGTCGCCGCCGGAGGACCGGCCCCCCCCGCGACGGCGGCGGGTTTCGGAGGCTCCCCCTCCCCTCCCATGAGGTCGGCCAGAACCACCGCGCCCAAGACAAGCGCCGCTCCCACCAGGGCGATGGCGACGTACACCATGGAGCTGCGACGCCGCCGAACGGTCACGGGTCGCGGTAGGTTCGAGCGCGAGCTGGGCCGCTTGATGATGGGTCGCGATACGGTGCTCGGCTCCGCGATCTTGGCCCCGCTCAGCGAGCGGCGCCGGGGGCGCATGGCCCGCGCCATCTTGGCGCCCTCCAAGCCAGCCCCTGCGGCCCCCGCTGCAGCGCGCTGGGTGAGCGCCATCTGCTCTTCGGCCACGCTGCTCGGGATCGACTGACCCGCATCGCTCCGTCCTGCTGAGGTGCCAACGTCGTCGTAGATGTCGAGGACCGAGTCCTGCCCGACATCGAGCACCGAGTCGTCGATCGCTGCCAGTAGCACCGACTCGGGAGACGACGACCCCTCAGCGAAGCCGAGGATGAGACCGTCGACCAGCTCGACGTTGCTTTGGCTCACCTTCATCGAGTCGGCGGTGGCTCGATGTGCATCCGAAGCTGCGGGCTCCACGCGACCACGCGACGCCGCCGCGGTGGTCAGGTTGGTGGTGTCGGCCCTCGAGCTGCTCGCGGCATCCTCCGCGGGACCAGGGCTGGCCTGACGCGAGCGCTTCGCGTCGTTGTTGGTCTGCAGCTCGGACACGATCTCGTCGATCTCGGCGACCTCGATGAGAGCGCTGTCGCCCAGCAGCACGGCGCTGTTGTCCTCCGTCGACACCCGCATGCCCGCCGGCGCCACGGTCACCGGTTCGGTGTCGTAGCGGCGGTTGCCGTCCGCTCGAGCCCCCTGAAGCGCGGCGTCGATCAGGATCTGACCGGCGGGCACCTCAGCGTTTGTATCGCTCGGCAGCTGGACCATAGCGAGCCCGGTGATAGTGTCTCCCGCAGATGATCCGGTGACGCCGTCACCATCGTCAGACGAGCCGACGACCTCGAGGCCAGTCGAGGTGTCTCCGTCGACCGGCGACACCTCCTGAGCAGCGGCGACCTGGGCCGCCATGGCGTCGATCTCGGCGACCTCGATGAGCGATGAGTTCCCCAGCTCGATGGCGACCGATCCGGCGCTCTCCTCATGGATAACCGCTTCGGCTTCGGCGTTTTTGCGGGCGGCCAGAATCTCGGCCGCTGCGCGAATCTCCTCCACCTCGATGAGAGACGAGTCACCAAGCTCTATCGCGTCATCAAAACCCTCGTCAGCGGGGATGCCCTCGACGCCTATCGCTCGCTTCTCAGAGGCCGGCTGCTGAGGAGAGCCACCGAGCGCCTCGATGACGTTGTCGACAACGTCGAGGATCGCCGAATCACCGAGCTCCAAGACCTCGCGCCCGGGGTCATCCATCGTGTCGTCAGGGTCCGCAACCTGTTCGAAGGTGCTGGTGGCCCGCCCGTCGCCAAATCCGTCATCGCCACTGCCGGTGTCGGTGTCGGTGGCGGCGCCGGTATCGGTGTCAGTGCCGGTGTCGACCGCGATGGTCTCGAGACCTGCGACCCTGCGGAAGTCGCCGAGGGTGACATCCTGCCCCGCTGATGCCGCGCTGAGGTGCTCGACCTTGGCCAGCTCTTCGGGCGACAGCCCCACGAGCGCGTCGCTCATCGTGGCGTCGGCCAGGGACTCCAACGAGCGATCGGACGCGGGCGCCAGATCCAGCGGCAAGTTCAACTTCACCAGGACCGGGTGAACCTCGCGCCAGAACGTCCGGGCGTCCGGATAGCGGGCGAAGGCGCTGCTGCTGGTCGCCCGCTCAAAGACGTCATCGAGCTCCTCGGGCACCTGAGCGCCCTGCGCCAGCAGGGGGATGCCCCCTTCGGCCGGTCGGCGGAGCACGAGCAAGGCCATCATCAGCCCCATCCCGTGGACATCGGCAGAGGGCGCCTCGCGCCACCCCGCCGTCCGCTGCTCAGGCGCCAACCAAGACGCCTGCCGCGCGGGCAGCTCACCATCGCGGATCGACTCCGCTCCCATCAAGAACCACGGGTCGGTCAGGGTGACGCGACCGGAGCCGTCCACGAACACGTTGGTCGGTTTGAGGTTGCCGTGCACGCCGATCTGGTGGATCCAGGCCATCGCTTCAACGACCTGCTCCAACAGTGCCACGGTGCTGGCCGTGTCCGCCGGCGCTCGCGCGCCGATCCAGTCCCGCAGGGGCTCCGCCGCGACCCGATCAGAGACGATGTAGACGCGCTCTGGGGCCACGACGACGTCTCTCAGCTGGGCGATGTTGTCGTGGACGAAGGCCCTGGCGCGCTGGATGCGCAGCACGTTGGCAGCGCGCAGCTCATCGACGAACAGAGCCGGGTGGAGCACTTTGACCACCACCTCGTCCGACAGCCGCTGGTCCAGCGCGGCATATGCGACTCCGGTCGGGCCTCGGCCGAGCTCGGTGATGAGCTCGTAGCGACCGTCCAGGACACGCCCAGAGGCCATGCACCAGGCTTGATTGTTCGCGCTCAACTCAGACGGACCTCGCGCACAAGACGTCGTAAAGACCGATCGGCGAGGCAAAGTAACAAAGCGACCATACTCCGGCAAGAGTAGGGCTCCAGCCACCTGTCACGCGGCACCGCCCGAAGCGTCTCCACCCTCGGAGGCGCCGGCCTCGACCGGCGCGCTCGTCTCATCATCGCCCTGCGCGTCGTCCTCTTCGAGCGGCTTGAAGTCGAAGGCGAGCTCATCGTCGACGTGGCGAATGACCGCTGTCCCACCTTCTTCGAGCTCGCCATAGAGGATCTCCTCGCTCAGCGGCTCGGCGAGCTCGTTGCGCAGCAGCCGTGCCATCGGGCGAGCTCCCATGGCTGGGTCATAGCCCTTGTCGGCGAAGTAATCGAGGGCCGACTCATCGAGCTGTATACGCACCCGCCTCTCGACCAACTGCAGCTCCAGCTCGTGCACCATCTTCTTGACGATCTTGTGCATGACGTCGCGCGGCAGCGGAGAGAAGACCACGGTCGCGTCCAGGCGGTTACGAAACTCGGGCGAGAACGTCCGCTTGAAGGCCGCGTCGATGTCGCCCAGCACGACATCTTCGGCAAAGCCGACTTTGCGCCGCGCCATCTCCTGAGCGCCCACGTTGGACGTCATGATCAAGACGACATGACGAAAATCCGCCTTCCGACCGTTGGCGTCCGTCAACGTGCCGTGATCCATGATCTGCAGCAGGATGTTGAACACGTCGGGATGCGCCTTCTCGATCTCGTCGAGCAGCAACACCCCATGGGGGTTCTTGTGCACGGCATCGGTGAGGAGGCCGCCCTGGTCGAAGCCCACATAACCGGGAGGTGCGCCGATGAGCCTGCTGACCGTGTGCCGCTCCATGTACTCGGACATGTCGAAGCGTATGAACTCGACGCCCAGCGTCTTGGCCAGCTGCTTGGCCAGCTCGGTCTTGCCGACGCCGGTCGGACCGGCGAACAAGAAGCTGCCGATGGGCTTCTGGACGGCGCGCAGCCCGGCGCGAGCGAGACGCACGGCCTTGGCCACACGCGCGACCGCCTCGTCCTGACCATAAACCTTCTGCTTGAGCTCGAACTCGAGGTTCTTGAGCGCCGTACGGTCGTCTTTGGTCACCTTCTCGACGGGCACTCGAGACATCTTGGAGACCACCGCCTCCATGTTCTCCACCGAGACCTTCTCCTCGCCCTTCAGCTTGCGCGCAGCTCCGGCCTCGTCGAGGACATCGATAGCCTTGTCGGGCAATCGCAGGTCAGGCAGGTAACGGGTCGACAGCTTCACGGCCGACTCCATCGTCCCATCGTCGTAGGTGACGCCGTGGAACTCCTCGAAGTTGGGGCGCAGTCCCTCGAGGATCATGATCGCGTCGGACTCGCTGGGCTCGGGCACCTCGACGACCTGGAAGCGGCGAGCGAGCGCGCGGTCGCGCTGCATGTGTTGGCGGTGCTCATTGAACGTCGTCGCGCCGATCACACGCAGCTTTCCGGCAGCCAGCGCGGGCTTGAGCATATTACTCGCGTCGAGCGACCCGCCGGAGACCGCGCCCGCTCCCATGATGGTGTGCATCTCGTCGATGAACAGGATCGCGTCATCGCGATGGGTCAGCTCATTGATGACGGCCTTCAGTCGGGCCTCGAAGTCGCCGCGGTAACGGGTACCCGCCAGCAAGGCTCCCAGATCCAGCGCGTAGATGGTCGTGTCCTTGAGGGTCGGCGGCACCTCATCGCGCACCACCTTGCGGGCCAACCCCTCGACGATCGCCGTCTTTCCGACCCCCGCGTCACCTACCAGGAGCGGATTGTTCTTTCGACGCCGCGCCAGCACGTGGATGACCCGGTCGACCTCTTCTTCACGACCGATAAGAGGGTCAATGTCGCCGTTTCGCGCGCGCGCATTGAGGTCGCTGGTAAACTCGGCCAGCGGATTATCGGGCACGCCTTCCTGCTCGCCGCCCCCCTCTTGGACCGGCTCAACGTCACCTCGGTCGGGGGTCCCCCTGCCGCTCGCGTACTTCTTCACGCCGTGCGAGATGAAACGCGCCAAATCGAGACGCGACGTTCCAGAGCGCTCCAGGAGATACTTGGCGTAGCCTTCGTCTTCACGAAACAACGACATCAAGACGTTGGTGGGACCGACCGTGTCGTGCCCGGCCCCCTGCACGTGCAGGGCCGCCCGCTGGACCACGCGCTGAAACCCCAGAGAAGGCTGCGTGTGAACCAACGCGTCGTCGGGCAACGCCTCGATGTCGTTGGTCAAGTGCTCCTCGAGCTCGGTCTTCAACAGCTTGACGTTGGAGCCCGCGCTTCGCAGGACTTTGGCCGTGTCGTCGTCGTGAAGCATCGCAAACAGCAGATGCTCCGGCGTCGCAAACTCGTGCGCTCGAGCGTTGGCGTCCGATAGCGCCAACTCCACACACACCTGCAGCTCGGTCGATAGCTTCATTTTCGTCACTCGTCCGGCTCGCTGGTACACATCAACGGCATGCCGTGCTCTTTGGCCAGGTCACCGACCTGGCCCACCTTGGTCTCGGCGATGTCGCGGGTGTAGACCCCAGCGATTCCCTTGCCTTTGTGGTGGATCGTGAGCATCAGGTGGGTCGCCCCCGCTTCGGACTTCCGAAAAACGGACTTCAACACCCAGACGACAAACTCCATGGTGGTGTAGTCGTCGTTGTGCAAGAGCACCCGATACATCTTTGGTTTCTTGGTCTTGGGAGCCCGCTCCAGAACGGTCTCACGGGCGCCGTCCGGCGGCTCCGTTCCAAGCGGTCCTTTTTTCTTCTCCGACACTATCTACGTTGCCTCCTGATGCGACCCCATCCTTGTGGGACCCGAATCACACCTTGGCCGAGGTCAAGCGCTGGCCGCCCTAATCCGGATGTTACATGGCCCTTCGGCTGAAACCGGCGGATCCGCAGCGCTGACGGGTGCGACCTCGCTGCGGCGGGCTCGACG
>JAAZYN010000233.1 GCA_014239625.1 Myxococcales bacterium
AGGGCGAAGCGCTGGTGGGGCCAATCCGAGCCCGAGCAACGCCGGGCGGTCCGGAAATCCCCCCGTAGCACCATGGAGCTGTCCACGCGGGACACTAGGGATACAAGGCCACATTGTCGAAGCGTCCGTCATCCATCCCGTAGCAGTACAGCGCGATGGATCCGGAGCCGTGCGCCCCATCGGTGGCGCTGAGGACCGGCGCGCCGTCCAGATACACCGTGTGGTTGTCCCCGCTGCGCTCGACGGCCAGCGTGTACCAGCTGTTGGCAGGCGGGGTGTACGAGAGGTCCTCGTCGAGCACCGTGAAGAGCCCGCCGTCGACGCGCACGAGGCGGGCGTAGCTGCGCTGGATGTCCACGGAGGCACGATAGTAGGTGTCGGTGCCCTGGATGCCATACATGAGCCCCATGGAGTCGTTGTCACCCATGTAGAGGTGGGCGAGGAAGGTCCCTTCACCGAAGATAGCGCTGTCGTTCCACAGGAACGTGCCGAGCTTCGCGGCGACCTCCTCGCCGGCCTGATAGTCGTAGCAGTTTCCGGTCTCAGCGGCCGCGCCGGCATACGGATGCCAGTCCGAAAGCGGCTCGCTGACACCTTGATCCACCGCCTGCCACTGGGGGCCGATGACGCCGTCGTCGAAGTCGTCGGCGAAGATGGGCGCGGGCGCCGGGCTCGAGCCGTCGCTGAAGGTCAGGGTGCCGCCGTCGACCAGCGTCAGCGTCTCGTCCGGGGGCACGGCCGCGCCGGCGACGCTGGACACCCAATGAATGGTGTAGTCGCCGGGGACCGCGTAGTCGATCTCCGCGGGACCGGCGCCGTAGAAGGTGTGGGCGCCGGTGATCTGCCAGGAGGTCAGCGGAGACCCGGTCTGGACGATGATGTCGCCGCGGCCCGCCAAGATGGTCTCGCTCCACAGGAGCTCGCCCTCGTCGGCGTATGCCGTGAACGTGAGCTGGGCCGGCGCGCTGTCGGTGGCCGGGAGGTAGTCGAGCAGCCCGTAGTTGCGGATCGGCTCCTGGATGAGC
Source organism: Myxococcales bacterium (assembly GCA_014239625.1). Taxonomy (GTDB): domain Bacteria; phylum Myxococcota_A; class UBA9042; order PHBI01; family JAAZYN01; genus JAAZYN01. Next base: position 1,026 of record JAAZYN010000233.1, read on the forward strand.
ACCCATGGCGGGACGTTGGCGTCCGGCGTCCGGAGAAACTGGGCCAGGGGCCCGACCTGGAACTCTTTGAGGCCATGTTGGAAGTGATGGACGGCGAGCCAATGCTGGTCGGCGGTCAAAAACAGCACCCCGTCGATCCCCTCGTCGACGATGTGAGACACGAGCAGGTCGCGTTCGTGGGCAAACCCCGGCCAGTGGTCGTTGCCGGTCGTCCCGTAGTCCAGAGGGACGGATGTCATGATCAGCTTGAACGCAGCTTTCGACGCCGTCAGCGCCTCGGCCAGCCATTGAAACTGGGCGCCGCCCAACATCGTCTTGTTCGCGTCATTGGGGGCCGCGTTGGCGTCGCGGTGGGAGCGCAGATCCAACCAGAAGATGTCGATGTTAGGGCCCCAGTCATGCCTGCGGTAAATCTCGCCGGTGGGCGCGTCGACGGTGGGGAAGAACTCGTTCCAGGCCTGCATCCCCGCGGCCACCTTGGGCCCGTCGTCGAGAGCGTCGTCGCCGTCCCAGTCGTTGGTCACCTCGTGGTCATCCCACACGCTGTGGACGGGCAGAAATCGCATCATGTCTCGGATGCCGATGGCGCCTCGGTGGGAGCGATGCTTGTCGCGGAACTCCTCGAGTGTCCCCGCCGCGCCGTTGAGATCCGCGTAGGGCCAGTCCCCGAGTGACAGCAGCACTTCGGCCCCGGTGGTGATGATCTCGTCGTAAATCTCCATGTACGATGAAGAGGTGCCGATGTCGCCCGAGAACGCGAGCCGCACCGCCTCGTCACCGACCGGTGGGGTGACCAGCCAGGCATAGGACGTCAAGCCCAACCCGTCCTGCATCTCCACGGCGTAGCGGTATACGTGGTGCGGATAAAGGTCGGTGAGCGCTAGATGCGCGACGAAGCCAGCGTCCGCCGCGGTGGGGTACCACTCGGTGGTCTCGGCGGCGCAGTCCGGTCCGTAGCTGAAGTGCACCCGAACCATCTCCGGGCCGGCCGTCGGGACCACGACGACCGCGCTGTGATTGCGGACCGCGCCCGAGGCGAAACCGTAGGGGAAGTCGGCATCCCCGGGGCCGGGATCGTCGGTGGTGATGAGTGGCCACAGGCCGCAGCTGGGGGGCGCCGGTGGGCCCGCGTCGGCGTCGTCGTTCGCGTCGGGGGAGTCGCCGTCGCCCTCCACATCGAGGCCATCATCCAAGGGGCCGCCGTGATCCTCCAGGGTGTCGCCATTGACCGTGTCGACAGGCGGTATCTCTGAGGCGTCTGCGTCCAGCAGCGCCGCGTCCGTTGAGGTCTCGGCGCCCGAGTCGGAGCCGAGAGCTTCTACGTCAAGCCCGTCAGGCTCGCTCTGGGCGTCCGTGAGGCCATCCGAAGCGGGCACGTCGGAGCGGGTGTCGGGAGGCGTGGGCGTGGGCGTGTCGTCCGGGCATGCCCCGAGCATCAGCGCCAATATCAGGCAGGAGGTGGCCGACGTATTGAGCATGAATGACCATCGCGTCCGACAGGGCAGGGGTCAAGCGAGACGTCGTCGCCGTGCCGTGATAAGGCGCTCGTATGAATGACGCTGTGCTGTTTCACACCGAGCGAGAGGGTCGCGTGGGCGTTGTCACGCTGAACCGTGGCGACAACCGCAACTCCATGACCCCAGAGCTGCTGGCTGCGTTTCACGCGACCATCGTGAAGGTCTCCAGGTCGCCTGAGCTCCGTTGCGTGGTCATCACCGGGGAGGGGCGCTGCTTCTCCGCTGGCGCCGATTTCAAGTCCCAGGTCCAGGTCAGCGGTTCAGCCAAGGCGCTGATGCCGCACGAAAAGTCGTACGGGATGTACGAGCCATTCCTGAGCGTGCTCGACGTCGAGGTGCCGGTCATCGGCGCGCTCAATGGGCACGCGGTCGGTGGTGGGTTTGGCCTGGCCTCGGTGTGCGACCTACGGATCGCGAACGAGACCTCCAAGTACGGCGCCAACTTCACCCGGTTGGGTCTCCACCCCGGAATGGCCCTGTCGTACCTGATGCCGCGCTTGATCGGTGTGCCGCGCGCCCTCGAGCTGCTGCTCACAGGTCGACTTTTTCTCGGTGACGAGGCCGCGACGATGGGATGGGCGAGCAGCGCCGTAGCCGGCGATGAGGTGTTGCCGGTGGCGATGGCGATGGCCTCACAGATCGCCGCCAACGCACCGGTCGCCGTGAGGATGACCAAGAGGACATTCTACGAGGGTCTCAACTGGCAGGTGCGGGCGGCCGCGCACACCGAGGCGTTCGCTCAGGCGGTGACGGTGGCGACCAGCGACTTTCGAGAGGGGATGACCGCGTTACTCGCCAAGCGCGAACCCGAGTTCCGCGGCAAGTAGTCACCCGGTGTCGTCGAGCTCCCATCGCCCACGGCGGGTTGGCGCTGACAGTGTCTCGCTCAGTAGCTCCAGGAACTGCCGTCGGTGCCACTGACGTGCGCCAAACCGGGCCAGGTGTGCGGTGTAGACCTGGCAGTCGACCAGCTCGATGTTCCACGTTTGGAGCTGCCTGACCAGCGTCACGAAGGCGATCTTTGATGCGTCGGGCTCCAGCGCGAACATGGACTCGCCGAAGAACCCTGCCCCCATGCTCACGCCATAGAGCCCACCCACGAGCCGATCGCCCTGCCACGCCTCGACGCTATGCGCGAAGCCGAGCTCGTGGAGCCGGACATAGGCTCGGGTCATCTCTTTGGTGATCCATGTCCCCGACTGGCCGGGGCGCGCGACTCCGGCGCACCTCTCGACGACCTCTTGGAAGGCGGTGTCGAGCCGGACCTCAAAGGGGCGCTTTTGCATGCGCTTGCGTAGTGTGCGGCCCACGTGGATGTCGCTCGCGATGAGCACAAATCGAGGGTCAGGGCTGTGCCAAAGGATGGGCAGCCCGTCTTCGTACCAGGGGAAGATCCCCAGGGAGTAGGCCAGCAGCAGCCGCTCGGGGCGCAGATCACCACCGACCGCCAACAGCCCGTTCTCCTCTGCGAGCTCGGGGTCCGGGAAGGCGAGCTCGTCACCCAGTGCATAGACCGGCACGTCGGGCGTCAGTTGTTGATGGCCATGTAGTGCATGAGGCCCTGGGCGATGGGCGGCAGCGAGTTCGGCGAGATGCTCGCCTCGCCGGCGAAGGCGGCCCAGGATGCGCGGCTCTCCGAGCCATAGCGCGCAGTCAGCGCGTCGCGGAAGGCGGATGCCTCGGCCTCTGCGTCACCATCGGTCACTCCGCGGACCGTGCATATGAAGTACTTTCCAGCCATCGCGACGCCGCGGCCGAAGGGCGAGCACCGCGCCTCCAACCACCGAACCTCGCTGGGCAGCCGAAGCTTGAGCTTGGGCACGATCGCTACGATGAGCAGGCGATTTCTGACGCCTGTTTGCTGCTGCTGCGGCTCTTGGGAAGAGCCCCCTCCTTTCAGGTCGGCCAGGCGATCAGCGATGCTTCGGGAGGTCGGCACGCTTTGCGGTGGGGCGCTCGGGGTGGCGACCCGAGCTTCGTGGGCGGCCCTGTCGCGGGGCGCAGAGGTGGATGCATCTCCAGGGGAGGGGTCGGGGGCGCCGTGCGGGGGCGAAGTGCTGGGGCGGCGGCGGGCTGAATCCGCGGGGGCGCGTGCTTTGCCGCGGGTCGTGACGCTCGCGGGTCGGCCCAACCCTGCGGCTTTGGCCCAGGCGCCATACTTGCCTGCCCCGCTCTTGGTGCCCGAGTCGTCTTGAGGCGGAGCGGGTCGCTGCTGGATGCCGTGAGCGTGGAGATCCGCCGTCGTCGGCCCCAGGTTCGGCGGCGCGTCGGGTCGCGGGGAGGGTGGCGAGCGGTCGCTGGGGGCTCTGCTCTGCCCGTCCGGCGGGGACGTCGATGGGCCGCCCGCGCCACCGCGAGAGCCCGTACGGGCCCAGATCGGTGGCTTCCAGGTGGCCGGTGGTGCACCCGGAGTCACGTCATCGACCGCGCCGAAGGACGCCGCTGGTGTCGGCTTGGGGGCGCGTGGTTTGGAGCGCGCTCTCGACGCGGTCTGACGCCGCGCCTCCCGCCGCACCTTCCTCAACCGGTTGGCGAACGCACGCGCGCTCGGGGGGCGGTTGTTGGGGTCTGGCTCCAGCGCCGCGAAGATAGCGTCCGCCAAGCCCTGCGGAATCGGCGGCATCGGTGCGGGTGCGGTGGGCTGGGGGAGGGGGTTGGTCACACGCATCTCCAGCGCCTCGGTCGCGTCGCCAGGGTTCGGAAGGTGCTGCGTGATGAGCTCGTACAGGACGAGCGCCGATGAATAGACGTCCGAGCGGGCGTCCAGGGGAAGCCCGTAGAGCTGCTCTGGAGACATGTAGGCGGGGGTGCCGACGGTCTCACCCACCTGGGTGAGCTTTCGATCGTAGGCGGCCTCCTGAAGCGCGATACCGAAGTCGATGAGCTTGGGCTGCTCGACCTCGCCGGGAACGACGATGATGTTCTCGGGCTTGAGGTCGCGATGCAGCACACCAGCGCCGTGGATCGCGTCCAGTCCACTCAAAATACCCAGGACGACCTCAACCCCTTCGGTCCACGGGAGCGCCCCGCGTCTGGCGAGCCGCATGTCGAGCGGCTCGCCGTCAACATACTCCATCGCGATGCATGGCAGCTCCCCGTTGACCAGCCCGAAGTCGAGGATTTGAACGATGTTGGGGTGGTGCACCCGGGCCATCATCTGGGCCTCTCGGTTGAAGCGTTCGACCAGCTCCTCGTCGTGCTCGAAGGTCAGCACCTTCAGCGCCACGCGTACCCCGAGTTTGATGTTTCTGGCGCGGTAAACGCGCGCCATACCGCCTTGATCGTGCAAGCCCTCGACCTCATATCGATCGAGTACAACCTGTCCAGGCGTGAGCCTCATCTCAGAGTCATTTTCCTTTGCAAAGCGGCATCCAAACGGACGTCGTCAGCCTATCAAAACCCGTGGCTTCTGTCAGAATGGCCTGTGAATGTCTGTTGCACCCTCAAAACGCAGGCGTAATGCGCCGTCCGGCCTGCGTTGGCTGCTCCTCGTCGTGATGTTTTTTTTCGTGCTCGGCCTCTCCGCGGTTGGCTACGGCATCTGTAGCGGTGAAGCCATTCTGAGCCGCGGGCACGACCCCTTACTGAAC
>JAAZYN010000234.1 GCA_014239625.1 Myxococcales bacterium
AAGGTCCCATCTTTCTCGGTGAACAGCCGCTCCGGCAGGAACACCGTCGCCGCCTTCCACAGCGGCCCCATGGTCGAGCCCACGACGATGAGCTTGTCGTGGGCTTCGAGCGCCGCCAACTGCTCGGCGCTCAAAGCGTGCTTGTCACCGAACACGACCACCGCGTCGAGACCATCGGTGGCGAACGTGCCCAGCGGTCGACTCGGCACCGACAGCGCCGAGGAGATCTCGCTGACCCCTCGTCGGTTGGGGTTCTTGTCGTTTCGAATCAGGACCTCGTCCTGGTCGTCTCCATCAGCGCGCCCACCGAGCCACACCTGTGACCCCTCGAGAGCGCCACCCGACCCCAGCAGCTTCGCCACCAGGAAGGCGTCCTCGTTGGTGAACCAGGGCGTGATGATCACGCCAACCCGGCTCGTCGGAGTCGCCGCCAGGATCTCTACCGCTGCCTCCACCGCGACGGCGGTCGACGTCGTCTTGCGCGTCCCCGCCGAGGTCACCCCTGGACCCTCCATGCGGCCGTCGACGTCATCGGCGTAGCTCCGTCGCCCGGTGTCGCACATCCAGAACGCGTTGACGCTCGGGTTGGGCAGCGGCTTGTAGCGCCGCACCGTATTTTCGAAGGTGTCGACGCGGATCCGGCAACCCCGAGAGCAACCCGGGCACACGCTCTCGGCGCTCTGTAAAAACCACACCCGGGTCTTGAACCGGAAGTCTCGACTCGTCAGCGCTCCCACGGGGCAGATGTCGATGGTGTTGCCCGCGTAGGGGTTGTCGAGCTGCTCTCCGGGAAAGGTCGTGATCTCGGACTTCTCGCCTCGGTTGATGATCTCCAGCTGACTGCTCCCCGCCACCTCGTCGCAGAAGCGAATACAGCGGGTACACAGGATGCAGCGCTCGGCGTCCAGGATGACGTTGGGGCCCAGCACCTTGGCCTTGGCTTTGTGGACCTTCCGCTGGTTGGAGCGGTTGGGCTTGGCGGTGTAATTGAAGTAGTGGTCCTGCAGGACGCACTCACCCGCTTGGTCGCAGATGGGACAGTCCACCGGATGGTTGAGCAAGATGAACTCGAGAACAGACTTGCGCATGTTCTTGGTCTTCTCACTCTGGGTGTGCACCACCATCCCGTCGCCCGCCTGGGTGTAGCACGCCGGAATAGGCTTGGGCGACGGCCGGTTGGGGTCTCGGCCCTCGAGCTCCACCAGGCACATCCGGCAGTTGGCCGGACGTGACAGCCCCGAGTGATAGCAGAAGGTGGGGACCTCGAGACCCAACTTGTTGGCCGCCTCGAGCACGGTCTTGCCGCGCTCGACAGTGACCTCCTGCCCGTCGATCGTTAGCGTCGGCATGTGTGTGCGCCCCTGCTCACCGGTCGATCTCGCCACCGATCATGTTGATGGTGTCGAATGTAGGAATGATGTCGGCCAACAACCCGCCCACCACGAGCGGTCTGAGGGCCTGCATGGCTGCGAAGCACGGGGGCCGGACCTTGACCCGCCAGGGGCGACCGCTGCCGTCGCTGACCAGGTAGAAGCCCAGCTCTCCGTTGCCCGCTTCGGTGTAGCTGTACACCTCGCCCGCCGGCACTTTGACGCCCTCCATGATGTTCTTGAAGTGCGCGATCATGCCCTCGATGGAGTTGTAGACGTCCTCTTTGGGGGGCAGCACGACGGTCCAGTCGTCCACATCGACCGGGCCCGGCTCCATCATCTCGAGGCACTGGTCCACGATCCGGAAGGACTGGCGAATCTCTTCGAGGCGACACAGGTATCGGTCGTAGTTGTCGCCGGTGGTGCCCACAGGCACGTCGAAATCCACCTGATCATAAAACATGTACGGCATGTGAGTGCGGACATCGTAGTCGCTGCCGGTGGACCTCAAGCAAGGACCCGTCCAACCGTAGTCGAGGGCGTCTTCGATGGAGATCGCCCCGACGTCCGCCATCCGGTCATAGAAAATCCGGTTCCGCGTCAACAGCTTGTCCACGTCTACCAGGAGCCGGTTCACCTCCGACTTCGCATGCGCGTACAGGCCCTCGAAGCCCTTCGGCAGGTCGCGGCGGAGTCCGCCGACTCGCGTGTAGGAGTGGGTCAAACGCGCCCCGGTGACCTCCTCGCACACCTGCCATATCTCCTCGCGGCCCTGGATCGCGTAGAGGAACGGTGTGAACCCGCCCAGCTCCAGCGCCCCGGCGCCCAGGCAGGTCAAGTGATCGCTGATCCGGCTCAGCTCGCTGATGATCATCCGGATCCACTGGCAGCGCGGTGTCACCTCGATACCCAGGGCCTTCTCGACGGCCATCGCGTAGCCGACGTTGTTGCAAAGCGGGGACACGTAGTTGAGACGGTCGGTATAGGGCAGCACCTGGTTGTAGGTGCACACCTCGGCCATCTTCTCGAAGCCCCGGTGCAGGTATCCGATCTTCACGTCCGCGTCGACGACGGTCTCGCCATCCAACGTCAGCGTGAACTGGACCGTGCCGTGGGTCGCCGGGTGCGACGGGCCCATCTGCACCTTCATGAGGCGCGCGTGGAACGGATCTCCAGCGACCTCCGAAGTCCCCGATGACCCGTCGACGGCGGGCAAATGCTCTGCTGTCATGGGCTAGCGCTCCCGTGGCAGGGTCGGCATAGGCATCAACGGCTGGTAGGCCCGCTGCGGGTAATCTTTGCGCAGGGCGTGACCCTCGAACTCTTCGTACAGGAGGATGCGCTCCAGCTTGGGGTGCCCCTCAAACCGCACCCCGTACATGTCCCACACCTCGCGCTCGAACCAGTTCACGCCGCGCCACACGCCGGTCAGGGTCGGCACCCAGCACTCCGACGGGTCCTCTTCGACCTGAACCTTGAGGCGGATGCGATGCCTCTGGGTGATGCTCGCGAAGTGATAAACCACCTCGAAGCGCGGCTCTCGCTTGCCCAGATAGTCCACGCCGCAGACGTCGACAGGGAGCTTGAAGTCCATCTCGGGATCGTGCTTCAGGTACGTCCCGATCTCCACCAGCGCGCCGCGCTCGACCACCACGGTGTCGTCACCGCGCCAGCTATGCGTGGAGACCACAGCGTCCGGGAAACGCTCGACGATCGCTGCTACCACAGCCTCACTCATGCGGACCTACTCCCACTCCATGGCGCCGCGCTTCCATTCGTAGAGCAGCCCCAAGCCCAAAACGACCACGAAGAGCACCATCCCACCGAGCGCGATCGGTGCGAACACGTCATCAGCCAGGAACTCTTTGTATTTACTGGCCCACGGATAAATGAAGACGACCTCCAGGTCGAAGACCAGAAAGAGGATGGCCGTCATGTAGAATTTGACGCTGAACCGATGCCGCGGCGAGTCCGCCGGATCGACCCCGGACTCGTACGCGATGGCTTTGATGTTTGTGGGCCGGCGCGGTCCCAACATACGGTTGAGCAGGAGGATGATCGCCGCCAACCCAATCACGATGATGGAGACCACGATGACGGCTACGTAGGGCTGATATACGTCTGAGATCATGCGATTCGTTGGGTCGTGTTCGCGGGCCGTATGGAGCGCAACCCGCAGGCTTGCGCTCTGGAACCCTGCCGGACTAACACGAGGGTCATAGCCGGTCAAGACCAACCGCACCGCTGAAATGCCCGTCAACCGTAGGGAATCGAACGATTTGAACAAGCCAGATGACTTAGCCAGGCGACAGGAGGCGGCGACCGCGTTCTATGGCCCTCTCCGACACCACTCAGCCCCTCACGTGCGCGTCGGTTGGGAGTCCGAACACGCTCACCGACTACGTCTCGCCGCCGCGATCCAGCAGATCGGGCCACTGTCGGGGCACGCCACGATCCTGGACGGGGGCTGCGGCGAAGGCGCGCTGCTCCCCATGCTGCGTGACGCCGGCTTCGAGGGTCACTATCGCGGGGAAGATGTCCTCTCCTGGATGGTGGACGGGGCGAGGGGGAGACACGCGAGCGATCCAGACGCCGAGTTCGTGGTCTTCGACTCATTTGATTGCGCAGGGCCATCGGCCGACGTCGTCATCTGCAGCGGCGCCTTGAACACGGTCATCGCGGGAGACGCCCCGGACGACGTCTTCGAGGTCGCGCTCAAGGCCCTGTGGAGTCGCACCCGGCAGGTCTTGTGCCTGGACGTCGCCATCGCGGACCGGCATCCCCCTGGAGCACAGCTCGCGGCGGTCGACCCCGGAGCCGGGTTTGCCCTGGCGCGTGGGCTCTGCCGCTCGGTCATCTGGCGCGAAGATCGGATCTTCGGCGAGGTACAGATCGTCATGTGGCGCGACCGCGCGGCGTCGCTGCAAGCGATCGCGTCCGGGACGACCCCGCTCGAGCGCGCAGACCTCCTGCTCCAGGCGAGAGAGTCCGAGGCCGTCAAGCGCCTCCTGGCTGACGACCGCAGTGATGAGGCGCGGCTGCTTCGCGCCATCGCGGACGCGCAGCTGGGCCGCCTGCGGGATGCTGAGACGCACCTGCGCACCCTGGTGTCCGGTGGCCACCAGAGGGCCCGCGCAGGTCTGCATCTCGCTGCCCTGTTACGCGGGACGCGGCGCGGCCGGGAGGCGGAGACGCTGTTGGCTTCGGTCGCCTCCGGCGAGAGCCGAGAGGCTGACGAGGCCCGCCTCATGCTGGTCGAGATGATGGCCGACCGCGAGCCTCAGGCCGCGGCCAGTTGGGCCGCCGCCATCTCCGACGACTTCATCGCGCGCGAGGCGCGCAAGCACCTGGATGCTTGAGACTTGTCTGCGCGGGGCCCGTCAACTAAACATCGGCGACGATGCTAATGCTTTTCCGACACAGCGTAACGATCCTCTGCTTGGTCATCGCCAGCGTGATGCCACACGCACGGGCGGCTGAGCCGCCGAAGGCGACCAAGAAGACGATCACGATCCCCCCAGAGACCATCGGGACATGGCGCTGGCGCGATCCATCGCGGGCCATCAAGGCGATGGCCATCGGAGGGTCGGTGACCGCCTGGCCACGGGGCCCCTATACGGCCTACCTCCATGCCGCGTGTCCGAACGTCGAGATCGTCAACAAGGGGAAGGTCGGGATCGGCGCGTATCAACTCAAGCAGCGCTTCAAGATGCAGCTGTTGCGAAACCGCCGCGCCAAGTACCGACAACACGAGACCTGGCTGCTGTTTCAGGGCGGCTTGAACAGCCTCGGCCTGCCCTACCGAACCAACCGTGACGTGCTGAAGATCTTCAACCTGGCGCGCAAGCACGGGGTCCGGGTCGCGGCCCTGTCGCTCATGAGCTGGGGCAACGCCAGGCGTTGGCGCGGCGCACGCGGCCTGGCGTCACATTGGCGCACGAACCTGGCGGTACAGTTCGTCACGGGCAAGCTCACGCCGAAAGAGGCGCTCGGCACCTGGAGTCGCAGCCGCGCCAACCCGGACGCCTGGGAGGAGGGCGAGCTCCCTGCCATCGCCATCAACATGTACGACTCGGCGCTCCGCCATCGCGGCGCCGCCCTCAAGCCGGACACGGCGCGCCTGCGTCGCCTCGTCGAGACGAACGCCTTCGTCCGCAAGCGGCTCAAGGGGCTCTCCCCGGACCAGCGCGCCGCAGAGCTGGAGCGGTGGGTTCAGATCGAACGCGAGATGCCCCGGTGGTTCATGCGGCAAGACCTCCGCGCGTTCGACTCGATCCACCCCAACACCAAAGGTCACGGCGTGATGGCCGCCCACGTCTGCCCCCATCTGCCGAAGAGCTGGGGTTGTGAGTGCGATGTCATCCCGACCATGAAGTGGAGCCGGAGACGCGGTGAAGGGATCATCCCGAAGGTGAGCAAGCGAGCCCAGCAGACGCCGCAGCCGTCGGCGCCGTGAAAGGCTGCGCCGCCGCGACGCTGGCCGGTGCGATGCTCTGGGCGGGGGCTTGCAAGGGCGACGCGCCCGTGGCGCCGGCGCCGCAGGCCCCGACGTCGAACCCGAGCCGATCCGAGCCGATCACGGGAGGCGGCGCGGCGACGCCGCCGGAGATGCGACCTGCCGCTCCCGGTGGCCCCGTCGCGCCCTTCGTGAGACAGGCCACCATCGCAGCGAGCCGCGAGGGACGTCGGCTTATCGTGTATGTCGGCGCCACCTGGTGCGAACCCTGCAGACGCTTCAA
>JAAZYN010000235.1 GCA_014239625.1 Myxococcales bacterium
CCAGGCGAACTGTAGCGTGCGGCGCTATTGGTTGCCCAAGTGGCGTTTGTTCCTCGCCGCCGGCATGAGCCCCAAGGTCATCTTCGACCACTACGTCGCGACCGAAAACATCCGCCAGGCCCCGGCGACCCCGTGGACCTATTCGGACCTCAAAGGGACCACCGGGTCCAACCTCGGCTGGGCGCTCCCTGCCAGCTTCGTCGGAGTCGCCGTGGTGGTCTTCGCCCTCGCGATGCTGCGTCGTGGTCGAAGGCGCCACCTCGACGGCCGCCCTCTGGAGACGCGCGAGTCGCAAGGACAACACGCGAGCGAGCTTGGCATCGAAGACCAGCTCCGGCTGGCGGACGAGCTGGACTACCTCGACGTATGAACGTCTCGACCCAGCTGCTCACCCCGCTGCTCGCGTTGGTCTTGGTGCTGGCGGTGGCCGCTGTGGGCCAGCTCGTGCTTGGTTGGGTCCGCGCCGGCCAGAGCCGGCTGGTGGTGGCTGACGATAAAAACCGCATCGCCCTCGAGGACCGTAAAGAGCAGCTCCTGACCACACTGCGAGACCTGGAGTTCGAGCACGCAACGGGCAAGCTCAGCGATACCGACTACCGGGATCTGACGCGTTTCTTCGAGCGCGAAGCGTTACAGGTCCTCAACGAGCTGGATGCACTCTAGTGCCCCGTATGAACACTCCGCGTCACAACCCCTTGGGTGCTTGCGCCCTTCCTGCGCTGCCCGGGCGTGACTTGCCCTGTGTTGGTTGGTGGCCCTCATGCCGTCGCAGCGAACCCGCCGGGGCGGATGTCCAGTCGCGTACCTTCCACATGGGGCACCAGGCATGAGCGTCGTTCTGCCCCGTCTCGTGCCGTCAGCGCTTGGTGCCATCTGTTCGCTTGCCATCATCGCGCCTTCGGTGTCTGCGCAGCCCGCAGCTGGCCGCATGAAGATGCCAGCCAGCGGCCCGATCCAGGTGAGCGTCATCAAGGTTGATCGCGCCGGTGGCGTTCAACCGTTACCCGGAGCCATGGTCGTGCTGGAGCGGTGGCTCGGCGACCGCATGCGCGCGCCAAACCTGGACGCTCGCGCGAAAGGAATGAACGGTATCCGCCTGGGCGAGGCACTCGTCGCCACGAGCGATGCCCAGGGGCAGGCGCGCTTGGACCCCGGGGTTGTCGGGCCGGGTCAGATCGTTTCGGTGTCTGTCCTCCATGACGGTCACACCTTCGGCGGCGACCAGCTCGCGGGGCGCGGACGCCCCATTGAGATCCGCGTCTATGAACGTACCGAAGACACCAGCACCCTTGAGTGCGACCTGTTTGTGGGCTTGTTCGTCGATGAGCGCAACGTCGTCGCGGACGTGACGCTGACGTTTCACAACGCCTCACCCATGATCGTGGACGTCGATCGTACCGGCCTGCGTGTGCCCATGATGTTGCCAGCGCTCAAAGGTGAACCGGTGGAGGGCGTCCTGCCCAGCGGCGGGCTCCGCAATATCGCCAATCAACGGAGCCCCGTCCGCGGACGTATCCGAATCGAGCACGGCGCGGTGGTGTACCGCGGACCTATCCTGCCCGGCTCGAACCAACAGATCCGCCTCCGCTACGCCGTCCCCATCGAACACTCCCGGCAGGACATCGCCATCCGCTCGACGCTGAAGTCGAGGCAGGTCAGAGTTCTGGCGCGATGGTCCAAGCGGATCGCGCCGCGCCTGGTACCCACCCGGAGCTTCACGGCGTTCGAGCGCGATCAAGGAGAATATCGACAGCGCCAGATCGTCCTCGACGATGAGCTCCCCGCAGACACACCTCTGCTGTTGCACCTGGACCGCCTCCCTCACTCCACGAGCGCCGAGGCCATGGCGGCCCTGGTAGGCAGCCTTCTCTTGCTTGCCCTGTTCGGCCTGGCGCTGCTCGCTCCGCCAGAAGCCCTCAGGAAACTCCGCCCGCGCGAGCCGTGATCGAAGCCCTCGAGCTGTCGCGACGCTTTGGACGCCAATGGGCGTTGCGGCGCTTCAGTGGTCGCTTCGAGGCGGGCACGGTGAGCGCTGTCGTGGGCCACAACGGCGCGGGGAAGAGCACTCTAGTGGGGTTGATCGCCGGGCTCCTCAGGCCCACCGAAGGCGCGCTGAGCGTCCTGGGCCATGACTGCGCAACCGGACCGCGGCCTCCGGCGGTCCGGTCCGGGCTCGGCGTGATGCTCCATCAGCCCTATGTGTATCCGGACTTGAGCGGCGCCGAAAACCTGGAGCTGGTCAGCGCCCTTTACGGACAGCCGCTGACCAGCAAAGCACGTCACTCGGCCTTGCACCGCGTCGGTCTAGACAAGGCCGCCAGGCGGGCGGCGCGCACCTACTCGCGGGGCATGCTGCAGCGGCTGTCGCTGGCGCGCTTGTTGGTTCAAACCGATGCGCGCGCGTGGCTCCTCGATGAACCGGCGACGGGGCTGGACAGTGAAGGCCACCAGCTGGTGGTCGAGCTCGTCAGCGAGCTCCGGGACTCAGGGCGAGCCGTCGTCATGGTCAGTCATCAGGCCGCTCTCGTCGAAGCTCTCGCAGACGTCAGCTTGACGCTGGAGAGAGGACGGTTGGCGTCGTGACGGCCAAGACCATCTGGCTCATCTTGCGCAAGGACGTGCTCATCGAGCTGCGCACCCGGGAGGTGTTGACCTCCATGGCTTTGTTCGCGGTGCTCATCGTGGTGGTCTTCGCGTTCGCTTTCTCTCTCGACGAGACCCGCGCGAAGCTGGTCGGTCCCGGGATCATCTGGGTCACTATCTTGTTCGCGGGGACGCTGGGCCTCTACCGCCTGTTCGACCGCGAACGCGATCACGCCGCCATGTCCGGTCTCCTACTGGCGCCAGCGGGTCCCCTCGCGGTTTACATCGCCAAAGTCCTGGGGCTGGTCATCTTCATCACGGTCACCGAGATCATCGTGCTGCCGCTGATGCTCGCGTTCATCGGCGTCCCCCTGCCCCTCGAGGGCATCCCGCTGTTTGCGCTGGCGCTCCTGCTGGGCGTGCTCGGATTTTCCCTGGTGGCCGTCCTCTTTGGGGGGATGCTCGCCAGCACGAGGCTGCGCGAAGTGCTCATCCCGATCGTCGTCTACCCGGTGGTGGTCCCGGTCATCATCGGCGGCGTCAAGCTCACCGGTGCGGCGATGGGGGACGGGCTCCCCGGCGAGGCCGACAACTGGCTCCGTCTCATGGCGGGCTTCGATATCATTTACCTGGCCCTGTGCCCGTGGGTGTTCACGCGCGTGATGGTGGAATAGCCGTGACGAAGCTGCTAGGAAGGCCGCTATGAAAGCGCCTCAGTCCAGTCTCAGGCCAGTGTTCATGCCGCTCCTGCTCGGCGCGGCGTTGATGGGGGTGATCTACTTCGTTTTTGCGGTCACGCCGCGAGAGCAGCAGATGGGCGAGGTCTACAAGATCTTCTATTTCCACGTCGCGTCGGCGATGTCGTGTCTGTCGCTCTTCTTCATCTGCGCCATCGCCTCCATCGGCTATCTCGTGCTGCGCAACCGCAAGGGCTGGGGACGCATTGCGACGCTCTCAGACCAGGTCGCCCACGGTCTGGCCGAGATCGGCGTGCTGTACGGCGCCATCGTTTTGACGACGGGGCCCATCTGGGCAAAGCCGGCCTGGGGCACCTACTGGAACTGGGAGCCACGGCTGACGCTGCTCCTGCTCACCTTCTTCTTGTTCGTCGGCTACCTGGTCTTGCGCGCGTACGGACAACGCGACGAGAAGGTGAAGAACATGGCGTCGGGCATCGCGGTCGTGGGCATTCCAGCTGCGCTCCTGACGCACTTTGCGATTCAGCTGTGGAAAGGCGGCAATCACCCGCAGGTCGTCACCGGTGAGGGCGGTGGGCTGGCAGATCCGGCGATGCGACAAGGCTTCGCCATGGCCGTCGGGACCGTGGCGCTCCTCGCAATCTATCTGGTTTGGATGCGGGTCAAGACCCATCAAATGCGCGACGAGGTGGAGATGTTGTTCCTCGATATGAGCGACCTTGAGGAGGCCCGCCGATGAGACCTTTCGTGCCATCGGCCACCGTGCGACGGCTGACGCCGGTCGCTTTCATGCTGCTGGTTGTCGCCTCGAGCGCGCCGGCGATCAGCGCCGAGCCACAACGAGCCCTCACCTTCGAGGCGGACGCCCCGACAGAGTCGGTGGACTCAAACGAGCCGTTGGCCTTGTTGGCCAGCTGCGACAAGAAGCTGGAGAGCTGCACGACGGACGCCGTCGGGATGCCCTACCTGATCGCGGCCTATCTCGTGCTTTGGGCTATCCTGGTGATCTATTTCACCCTCGCGCGGCGTGGCCAGCGAAGGCTCCGGGAAGAGCTCGACGAGCTCAGAGCGTTGGTACGAGAGTACGAAGACACATTCCTGAAAGGCTCGGAAGGGGACACCACGGCGTGACTACCAATCACATCCTGTATATTCCTTTGGTGCTGCTGCTCGGCCTCATCATCGGCATCATCATCGGTCGGCGCTCGGTCGAGGCAGCCGAGGAGGAGGAGCGCCGACTGGCGGACCGCCGAGAGCACCGGCGAAAGCGGCTCATGGAGGCTGCCGATCGACAGCGGGCCGCTGAACCCGACGGGTCGGGAGAGGGCGCTGAGAGCGAGGCCAGCACCCCATGAAGGTGCGCGCGGCGCTGGTCACGATGGCGGTGGTGATGACGTCCACGGCCGTGACCCACGCCACGCCGGCGCGCACTGGCCGCGCGCTCGTCGGCTACGACCTGACCATATTGGGCTTCAACGGCGGCGAACCTTACCGGATCAAGGGCGCGCAGGCAGACGCGGTCCTGGGTGAGCGCAGCGCCGTGGTGTGGCGCTTCACGTCTACACATTGGATGAACAAGACCCAGGCCGGGGGCTTTGTTTCAGCCGCCCAGGTCGCTGGCAATTACCCCAACCGACCGGCTGGAGACCTGTTCAGTGTCTATCAGGCGGACCTCGAGGGTGACGGCACCGCGGAGGTGTTGCTGGTGCCGGTCAATGATCAGATCAACAACGGCAAGCGGTACGCGCCGACAATCCTCAAACGCACCCCAAGAGGCTACAAGCCACTTCGCGCCGTCAACAAGCTCCCGGGAGAGCGTTTCGCGGTGGTCGACATGCGAGACCTCGACGGGAATGGCGCGCCCGAGATCCTGTTCCGAGGAGAAGCGGGCTCGCGAGGCTTTTATCACTTTCACGAGCTGATGGGTCGAGCCGGTGAGACCTTCGCCTCCCTCCCGGTCAAGCACGTGAACTCGGTCCACTACGTGGATCTCGACCGCAACGGCCAATCCGAGATCGTGGTGCGCGAGCGGGTCAGCCGACGTGGCCCCGCCAACCAATGGACCTACGTCGACCAGCTCTACGCCTGGAGCGGCGAGCAGTTCACCAGCGCCATCGGGCGCTTCCCGCGGTACCATGACGTGCAGACGTTGCCGACCCTGGTGGGTGAGCTCATCGACCACTACGCCGCGGAGCTACCGATCCTGCGCGACAAGGTTCGCGCGATTCGGCGCGTTCGGGGCTCGGTCATCGCGGGGAAGAAAAAGCCCCCCCAATACGACCGTAAGGTCGTACGGGCGTTGGCGAACTACGAAAACGGTCGGGTCGACAAGGCGCGGCTCAACCTCAACGAGCTCGAGCGGCAGTACCCCTATGATCTGCAGATGCTCCTGGGCCTGGCCCGGTTACACGCCCAAGCCGCTCTGGAGTTGAAGGACTCACAGGCCAGGCGTCAGCGCTTCGAGAAGGCCCTCGACGCCGCTATTCGAGCGTTGACCGTCGATCCGGAGAGCCGTGAGGCCTGGTGGTGGAGCGGCGTTGGATTCATCCAGGTCCGCGAGCGCTCGTCTGGCCTGGCCAGCTTGTCCAACGCCGTCCGCTTGACCGGACATCGTCGGGATGGTCTAGCCTTCCTCAAGGCCCGCCGTGGCGAACCAGGCATGGACGGCGAGCTACAGGCCGCGATCGACACGACCCTTGAGACGTTGGGGCAGCGCTAACCCCAGTGTTCGTTTGCGTGTGATCATCTGATGTGATCCTCATCGCAGGATGGCGAAACCAAGGAGGCGTAGTGCTGCCGGGTGTGGCGCGG
>JAAZYN010000236.1 GCA_014239625.1 Myxococcales bacterium
ATGAAGTTGATCTTGAATCAGGACGGTCGCGTGATCGGCGTGGAAGCAGAGTCCAGCGAAGCGACGGTCAGGGTTCGCGCCCGCAAGGCAGCTATCTTCGGCACCGGCGGCTATGTGCACAATCCCGAATTTGTCGACATGTACCAGGCAAACCGCCTGTGGGGGTCCTGCGCCATGCCATGGATCACTGGAGATTTCATCAACATGGCCGGCGCGGTGGTCAAAGAGAACCCCGACGACATCGCCATCCTCCGCAACTACTTCGAGGTGGCGGTGAAGCCGCGAGCGAGCAAGCAGCTCGGCAAATGGAAGCCCTACTACACCGCGCGCAAACACTTGAAAGCGTAGGCGCCGGTGCCCAGGCGCAAGACATCGAAGACGCCCCGCGATCACGTCGCCGCGATCATCGAGGGCAGCGGGGCCAAGCATGACCGGGTCATCTGGTTCCCGGTCAAACACTACAGCCCGGCCTGCGCCTGGCACGTCCGCAAGCTGATCCGCCGGCTCGAGCCGGCGGCGGTGCTGGTCGAAGGCCCAGACGACGCCACACCGCTGATCCCCCACATCGTGGATGTGGACAGCCGCCCCCCGCTGACCATCCTGTCGACCCACGTCGACAAAAAGAACCAATACGGTCTGAACGGGGTCCTGAGCCCCTCGGAGGAGATCCCAGCCCGTTTCCGTGCCTGGTGGCCGGTGGTGGAGTACGCCCCCGAATACCAGGCGTTGAGAGCCGGCGCCGAGGTCGGCGCGGAGCTGGCGTTCATCGACGCGCCGCTGCGAGCGACCATCCCCTATCACCACGTCCGACGTCGATCCGCCCAGCAGGTCGTCAACGACCGACACCTGGCAGAGAACCGATACTTCGCCGCCCTCGCGAAGGGACAGCGGCGACGCTCCTTCGAAGACTTCTGGCAGGCCAACTTCGAGGTCGGGGGGGTGGGCGCGGACACCACCCGGTTCATGGAAGCCGCGCTGCTGTTTGCGTGGTGCGCTCGCAACGTCAGCCACGGTGAGGGCGCCGACGAGGCGGCCCTGCAAGCGGATGGGACGCTCCTTCGGGAGGCGCACATGAAGTGGCACGTCAAGCGCGCCCTCGCGCGCCACCCCGACGGGCTCGTCGTCGCGGTGACCGGCGCGTTCCACTCCGTCGCGCTGCCCCTCGGGACGACCAGACCCAAACGAGCCAAGGGCAAGGCCGACCGAAACTCGGACACCCTGTTGACGCCGCACTCCTTCCGAGCGTTGGCCAACCTCTACGCGATGAACCGCATGCCCATGTACGGGCAGCGCCTGTGGGAGGCGATCGAGGAGGGCGAGGGCGCGCCGTTCGACGCTACCGCGCTGTCGATGAGCCTGGAGATCATGCACCAGGCCCGAAGATACGACGTCGGGGTCAGCACCGCGGACGCCATCGGGTGCTACACCGTCGCGCGAAACCTCGCTACCTTGCGGGGCAACCAGGAGGTGACCCTGGATGACCTGGTGGACGCGTCACAGATGGCCTACGTCAAAGGGGACATCGGTCGTCAGGGGCCAGCGGTCCAGAGGGCGCTGCGGCGCGTGCTGGTGGGCGATCGCCTCGGGCGCGTCACCACCGCCGCCGGCCAGGCGCCGCTGTTTCGCGACTTCTACCGGCAGTGTCGTAGCCACACGTTGGCGGTCACCGGGGAGCCAAAGGTGGTCCGCTGCGACGTGCACAAGATGGAAAAGCACCGGCTCAAGTCGGCCTTTCTCCATCAGGCGGACTTCCTGGACGTCCCCATGTTCGGGCGTCTCGACTCGGGCCCGAGTTGGCGCCCCGGAGCGCAGACGACGAGCCACTACAAGGGGCCCGACCTCATCTCCGGCGACAACCTGCACCTCATCACGGAGACCTGGGCGGTGCGGTGGCGCGAGACCGTCGATGACAAGCTGCTGGAGCTCGCCCACCGAGGCGCCAGCGTCTCCGCCGTGGCCGGACACGTGCTGGCCGAGGAGGTGGCCAAGGCGAGAGGCGACGCGGCCGATACCACCAAGCTCTTGCTGCGCTGTGCCCAGATGATGCTGGTGGATCACTTCGACCGCGTGCTGAGCGCGGTGGAGGACGCCATCGACGCCGACCACCACTTCAGCAGCCTGGTGCGCGCGCTGGGTGACTTCATCGTCCTCCACAGCTACCGAGACGCGGTGGCGACCCAGGGGCTGGAGCGCCTGCTGACCACCATCGAGAGCTTGTTCGCCAAGGCCTGCCTGGTGCTGCCGCAGATCGCGCTGACCGACGTCGACCAGCTGCGCGAGCGACTCGAGCGCCTGCAGACCCTCACCCGCATCGCCCTCACCTTCGAGGGGGCGCGGCTGGACCGGCAGCTGCTGGTCGAGAAGATCCGCGAGATGGTAGTTCACCCTCACGGAGCGCCCGCGATCCGCGGCGCGGGATACGGAATCCTGTTCGCCTTCGGCGCGACGCGCGAGAAGGTCGTAGCCAACGAACTGGACGGATATGCGCTGGGATCAGCGGAGCGCGTGCTAGAGGCCGGCGCGTTCCTGGATGGCCTGCTGAGCACGTCCAAGAACATCTTCATGGGCAGCTCGAGGTTGCTGCGCGCCATCAACGACGTCCTGTCACGGCTGGACTGGCAGACCTTCAAGCTGCTGCTCCCAGACCTCCGCCGGGCCTTCACCCAGTTCATCCCGAGCGAGATTGACGACATCTCCGAGCGGGTGAGCGAAGAGCTGGGCATCGACGAGCGGCCGGACCCCGATCAGCCCATCCCCGAAAGCGTCGCGCGGGTCGGAGCCCACGCTGACGAGCGGGTCCGCAAGCTGCTGGAAGGCTGGGTCTGAGGGTGACTCGCGAGACGACGGCGCGCGTGGTCGCGACCGTGTTCGGGGCTGCGTCGGTCCTCTCGATGATCCCTGCGGCCTGCACTGACGGGCCGGCGGGTGAGACCCAACGAGCCACCCCGAGCCCGGACCCGGAGGGCGTCCACGGGGTGGTGTCCACCGGGCAGGAGCCGCCCGGTCGAGCCGCTGAGCCGCGGCCCCAAGCCGGGCAGCCCCACCCCACACCGGCCGTGGCCCCCGACCAGCGATCGCCGCCCAGGTCGCCCACACGCGGCCAGGACGACGTGACCGCGACCGAGCCCCCGCCGGTCAGGCCCAGTCCACCCGCAACGACGACCGCAGAGCCCGCCCCGGTGGTCCGCAACCAGCCGCTGGTGGTCGCGCCGGACCCAGAGCCTCCCGCCGAGTGGCTGGCACGTTCACCCCGCGCGCGCCGCAAGAAGCTGCCGGTGCGGCTGGACATCCGCGACGCCGATACGGGGCAGCCGATCCCCGCCAAAGTCATCTTCCTGGGGGTTGGACGGACCCCACACCCAGACCTCGGGTGGCGCACGGGGCGTCGCTACCCCTGGGGAACGGGGGCGCACGAGCGCGCGTACACCACCATCGGCGAGGTGCGGGTCGAGTTGCCACCGGGCCGCTACGAGATCTGGGTGTCCCGCGGCATCGAGTGGACCCGGGCGGTCACGCGCGACCTCGAGGTCGCCGGGGAGCCACTGATGTGCACCGCCAGGTTGCGCCGCGCCGTGGCGTTGCCGGGCTGGTGGTCGGCGGACCTGCACGTCCACAGCCGCCCCTCGGGGGACTCGCCGGTGCGCCTGGACGCCCGGGTTCGCCAGATGGCGGCGGACGGGGTGGACGTCATCGTGGCCACAGACCACAACACGATCACCGACCTGACGCCGGTCATCGCCCAGCTCCACCTCGACGATCACATCGCCGCCATCCCCGGGGCCGAGGTGACGACCTACTCGGCGGGTCACATGGGGGCCTTCCCACTGGAGCATCGCCCAAACGCTCGAAGAAACGGGGCGATCCCCATCACGCCCTACCCCGGCGTCCTCATCGGTCGCATCCGCCGGCTGGCGCCCCGAGCCGTCATCATCATCAACCACCCCTGGAGCCCTCGCAGAGGCTACTTTCATCGGGGCAGGCTGGACGCGTCCAGGGGCACCTTTGGCAGGCCCGGTTACACCTTCGACTACGACGGCGTCGAGCTGCTCAACGGATTTCACGCCCACACCCCGCGCGTGTTGGAGCATCACCTGCGGCAATGGTTCGCCTTGCTCTCGGCGGGTCACGTCGCGACGGCGACGGGGAACTCCGACAGCCACAAGCTCTCCTGGAACCAAGGCGGCTACCCGCGCAACTACCTTCGGTTTGACGCCGCGGCGCACGCCGACATCCGCGGTGACCAGCTGGCCAGCGCGGTTCGCGCGGGGCACCTCTTCTTCACTACCGGCCCGCTGGTTGAGCTGACCGCTCCCCAGGCCCCGGGGGCGGTGATGGGTGACCATGTTGGCGCGATGGCCAACGGCACCCTGGCGGTGCGCCTGCGGATCACCGCCGCCCCGTGGATCGACGTCGACAGAGCCCGTCTGTGGCGCAACGGCCAGGTCGTCCGCGTGTGGCCCGTCGCCGAGAGCAGCGCCGCGGAGCGCCTGGACGTGTACGCCACGCTGACCGTTGAACCGGGTGATTTCGTGGTCGCGACGGTGGCCGGCGATGACCCGCTGTGGCCGACGGTGGGAGACCCCAGCAGGAAGTGCCGGTTGAAGCGGCCCGACTGCGTGCGTTTCGACGTCTCACCTGTGGCCGTGACCAACCCGCTGTTCATCCGTTGAGCTGCGGGCCGGGTCGCGACCGCAGGGCGCACGCTCAGGAGCTGGCGCCCGTCGGCCTGCCCGCACAGGGCTCACCGCGGCGCGGGCAGCTCTGGGGGCGCGTCACAACACCGGTGCTGAGGTGACATCAGCCAGCAGCAGTTGAGGTTCGCCTTCTGGCGGTCGTCGAGCGGGACCTCGGGCTGGTCGGCCTCTGGACAGAACGCCTCTCTGCCGGTCCCGGTGCACAAGGCGCTGCAAGGCAGAGGGCCAGCGGTCTTCGCTGCGGGCTCTTTGCCCTCCGTAGCGCCCGCCCCGCGATGGGTCGAGCCGCAGGCGCCGAAGGTCAGCGCTGCGCCTCCGACGACCAGCGTCTTATAGAGTCGACTCAGGTTCATGACCACCCTCCTCCGGCGACGACCTCGCGACGACGCCCGCCTCTGCACCCAGACCGTCTTGGTGTCGCGGTGGGTTGGCCCCCTGTCAGAGAGAGCCCCGGCGATTCCTGCACCGCCGGCCCGCGTGCTCCGCGAGCGTGTAGCACGCTTGGACGCGAGTATAGACCGATCGCCGCGTCGCGGCGAACACCGCGTCATGACTCGAGACGCCGACGAAACACCGGCCCGACCCCGCGCGCCGCCACCCACGCGCGTCAACACTGGCCCGGGAGCCCGCTGGGTTGATACGCCGATGGCGCCCCGCCGCCCCTTCGGCGACGGAGCCTGGTCCGGTCACGGCACCGCTGACCGAACGGACGGTTCGTGCGGAGGGCTGGCGGCCCGATGTGCTCCGGCTCCGTGAAGGCCTTCACGAAGGCGGCTTCGGCATGCTCGCCATCGGAGCGGAACGTCCCCAGCGGTTTACCGATCAGGGTCGTCGTGGCCGCTGCCGAGGGGTTCGCAGCCTCCAGCTTGCCGTCTACCTGGGACTTCGGCGGACACACCGCGCCCGAATGCATGGGGCCAGTCAGATGCCCACGACGGCGCGAGGTCACTGGGCTCCCCGTTGGTGCTCAGCACCTCGGGACAGTGTGTCCCATACCCTCGAGCGCTGGAGTCGCTGATACTCGGGGGCTCGTGGCGCTGGTGTGTCGGACGTGTCCCGCGCGAACTGTCTCATGGGACACGTTGGTCGCTCCGGGTACGGTTGGGGATCGGCGGGGTTGTTGACTGACCGGGGATTGTGGCCGGTGGCATGGCGCTCGCAGTGCCGTCGGCCATGCGAGTCCCTGCAGCCGGGCCCCTTGGGTATGTTCGACGCGAGCCCGAGGAGACCGATCTCTATCGAATCATCCACGCTCACTTTGGGGATTTCCTGGAGCGGGCGGGGGATGCGGGCGGTTTGCCGCGTTTCGTTCGGGAGAGCTTTGAGCGCTACCTTCGCTGTGGTGTTCTGGCCCATGGTTTTGCCCGCGTATGGTGCGCGGCCTGCGGCGACGA
>JAAZYN010000237.1 GCA_014239625.1 Myxococcales bacterium
CAGTCCGACCCTCTCGAGGTGTCGACCTCCTGCTCCGTTGCCAGGTACCCACCGTCGGGCGAGAGCGCCGGATAGCGCGGACATGTGGAGGGGCCGCACAGCTCGGCCACGTTGTTGCCTCGCTTGCGCACCACCAGCTTGGTCAGCAGGGCGTCGGTCGCGGACAGCGGCATCAAGCACACCTTGGCGGGGACCAGTGAAGCCGTCTTCGGCGCCTTGATCGCGTCCACGTCGACGCGACAGCAGCGGCCCTTGCAGCTGAGCGCCTCGGGCGCGATGGCAAAGGCGCCCTGCTTGACCACCCTGGCGACCCACGCCAGCTGCGCCCGGGTCGCCAGGGTGGTCGCGCCCACCGTCGCGCCGCCCCCCGCAGCGGTCGGCGCCTCGACCTCGAACCGCACGCTCCAGCCGCTGGCGAGGACGCGTCGAAGGGGCCCGGCGTCACCGGCCATCACCCTGGTCAGCTGCGCCGCCGCCAAGGTGGCCCAGGGCGGGTCGGTGAAGCGGACGCCCTTCAACAAAGCCTTGTACCGGGGGTCCTTCCGGACCGTTTTGAACAGCTTGCTGTTGCGCGTGTAGACCAGACGGTAGCGGCAGATGGCACAGTCGTCCCGCTTGAAGTCGGCCAACACTCCGAGGGCGCTGGCGATGTCGCCCGACAACGCGAACACGCTCGCGAGGTCGTACCGCGCCCCGGAGGTCGGGTCGATGGCCAGCGCCTTGTTCAGGGTGGCGATGGCCGCCTTGTAGTTCTTCGCCCGCCGCTGGCGCACGCCCTTCCGCATGAGCTTGTACGCCTTGGCCGCCTTGGCCGCCCCCGGCCCCTTGTACGGCTTGGGGATCGGCGCGACCCCTCGGGGGCGGCTCGAGGCGGGCGAGCCCGAAACGAGCACGGGCAGCACGGACACAGCGACAACGGCAAGGGCGCGCATGGAAGCCTCGCGACAGTGACGGGAGTTGACGGGGTGGGTGTGCGCCGATGACACCATCTTCCCCGGAGCGGCGCAATCCATTTGAGTAGCCCGACCTCGGGCGGCCAGGGGCTCACCGAATCCGGGTCAACAGCGCTTCCACCTCTATGTCGGCGCTGACCAGAGCCAGCCCGGATAATTCATGGAACTTCGAGCGAAACCAAGGAGGCGTAGAGCTGCCGGGTGTGGCACGGACCGGAGGCGGGCAAAGTCGTACTCCACTCACGTCGAGCCCGCCGCAGGGAGGTCGCACCCGTCAGCGCTGCGGATCCGCCGGTCGCAGCCGAAGGGCCATGAAACATCCGGGGTAGGCGGCCGCGTCCGGGCGAGCCGCCGCCACGCTCAGCGCGCTGGGCGTCTACCGCCCCTGCTCCACTCGGGCCCAGATCTGAGCCGCGCTGAGCTGGGGCGAGCCGGCCCCGGCGCCCTGAACCTCGCGCACCAAGGTGGCGATCGCGGTGTTGACCGGCGTCGCGATGCCATACCCCCCGCCGAGACGCTCTACTTCGCCCTGTAACACGTCGATCTCGGTCGGGCGGCGCCGCTCGAGATCATCGAACATCGACGACCGCGCCCTGGGGTCTATACGCACCATCGCGCCCGCGAACCGGCTGAACAGCCACGTGGGGAGGGGCAAGAGCCTCGAGGCCAGCCGCGGCATCATCCGGCCCAAGCGCACCGGCGCGATGCCGGCCGCCCGCATGACCTCCAGCCCCTCGCGGATAGACGCCGCCAAGAGGCGTCGGAAGCCACGATCCGACAGCTCGTCGCGCAACGGGAGCCCGCTGAGCGCCGCCAGCGCGTTGTTCAGGTTGAACAACAGCTTGCTCCACTGAACCCCGCGCATGTCGCCGTGCTCCACCACCTCCAGGCCGGCCTCACGCCACACCCGGGCCAGCACACGTCCTGGCCCAGCGGAGACATCGAACACCACGGGCCCACTGGTCGCCTGGTGGAACGACGCCTCCGCCTCGCGCACGATGTTGAATGAGACCATCCCCGCCAAAACAGGCCGCTGGCCCACCGTCGCGCGGAGGAGGTCGGCGTTTTGAACCCCATTCTGGAGGCTGATGATGGTCGTGGCCGGAGCCGCGTATGCGGCGATCAAGCGCGCGGCCTCCTCGGTCCCGGTCGCCTTGACGGTCACCAGGATCACGTCCGAGCCGGCCATCTCGCTGGGCTCGGTCGTGAAGCGAAGGGCAGCACGAGGGACCTCCAGCCGCCGACCGCGATAGTCGCTCAGGCTCAGGCCTCCGGAGCGGGTGAACTCCTCCTGAAGGGACGCGCGCCCCACCAACACGACCTCGCGGACACGCCCCGCCAGGAGCCCGCCCAGATAACACCCGACGGAGCCGGCCCCCAGGACCACGACCCGCAGCGGTGCGTCAACCACGGCCCGATCCCCGGCGGGGGATCGCCCCTGTATGAAAGGCTGCGAGACCATGCCGGCAGTCTCGCAACCCCCGCATTTGTCCGTCAAGGCGGCCGCGTCGGGGTGGCCCGAACGCGAAGTCCACGGGGGTGCGTCGAGCGAGACCGCCCGCTGACGGGAGTCGCGCCGACCGAAGGCCGGTGACGTGCTCGACGAGGGTCCGGCCGCGCCGGCGGGGGCGGCGCTGCGTGTCCGCCGATGGCGCCCGGCGGGCCGTGACACATCGGGCCGAGCCGCGTGGAGCCGATGCCGCTCACAGCCAATCCCCGGCTGACAGCGGGGGACGCGGCTGCTATGGGTGGCGACCATGAGCGACACACGTGCACCACGCCAAAGCCTGGAGACCCTGGCGACCTGGGGGACCGACAACCTGCGGCGAATCGTCGCGGTCGACTCCCAGAGCGACAGCTTCAGCGAGACGATCCCGAGCACTGAGGGTCAACGTCAGCTGTCCGAGCTGCTCCAGGGGTACTTCCAGAAGCTCGGGTTCAGCTCTGCGCTGGACGCGAGCGCCAACCTCGTCGTCGTCCTCCCGGCCCGCGACGCCGCCGAAGACGCCCCGTCGCTGGCGATGATGGCGCACCTGGACACCTCCTTTGGTACCCAGGCGTTGCCACACATGGAGCAGATCTCGGCCTGGGATGGCGGCCGCATCGACTACCCCGGCAACCCCCACCTCAACGTGACCGCCGAGCGCTACGCGACCACCCAATACTTCGTCGGCGACGATGTGCTTCACGGTCCGGGCGCCGCCCCGTTCGGCCTGGACGACAAGCTCGGTATGAGCGAGATGATGACCCTGGCGCGCGTGTTGGTGGAGAACCCCACGATCCCGCACTGCGCCCTGCGCCTGATCTTTCGACCGGACGAAGAGATCGGTCGGATGGCCGCCGTGGAGGGGCTGGCCGACACCCTCAAGGAGGCCGGGGTGACGCACGGCTACACCATCGATGGCCTCGATCCGTTCGAGATCAACGTCGAGAACTTCAACGCAGCGCGTGCGCACGTCGACATCCCGGGACAGCGTCTGGCCCCGGCCGAGGGGGCGCAAGAGCGCCTCATCGGGCTGCGCATCGTCGGCGTCAAGACGCACGGGGCGACGGCCAGGCCCGAGGGACATCTCAACGCCATCACGGTGATGACACGATTGTGGGACCAGCATCTGCGGGGCCGCGCCGAGATCATCCCGGTCTGGATGAAGACCGAGAAGCTCGAGGAGACGTCCGCCGACGTCTGGTTT
This sequence comes from Myxococcales bacterium, assembly GCA_014239625.1. Classification (GTDB taxonomy): domain Bacteria; phylum Myxococcota_A; class UBA9042; order PHBI01; family JAAZYN01; genus JAAZYN01. Next base: position 3,644 of record JAAZYN010000237.1, read on the forward strand.
CAGCTGAGCGCCGACGATGACGACGGCTTGAGCGCCCTGCAAGGCGAGCTCAACGGTCTGCTGCAGGCCGAGCTCGCGCCCCACGGCTGGAAAGGGGCTCGACTGACCGAGGCCCACGATCAGCCCCATCGCCATCGGCCACGGACGGACGCGCTGCCGCTGGCGCTGGAGCACCTGTCGACCTTCTTCGCCACCCCGGGCCCCGCTCCCATCCTGCCCGAAGACAGCGATCACTATGATGGCTACTCCAACCCGTGCTCGATCGGACCGATAAAGGGCGACGAGGAATCGGGCCACCTTCGCGTCACCTATCGTCTGCGCGACTTCGAGCAGGACAACCTGGCGGCCCGCAAACGCCACGTGCGGCAAGCCGTGGCCAGGGCCGAGCGGGAGCTGACCGTCGACATGGCGGATCAATACGTCAACATGAAGCCCTCCCTGGCGCAGCACCCCGAGCTGGTCCATTGGGCGAGCGCCGCGACACGCGCGATCGGCCGGGAGCCCGTGCTTCGACCCATCCGCGGCGGCACCGGCGTCGACCCCTTCCTGGAGCGCCGTATCCCGGTGGCCAATCTGGGCACGGGCTACTTTGCACCGGAGAGCGACAAAGAGCTGACGTCGCGGCAGAACATCGCCCGCCACGTACAGTGGCTCACGCACCTGGTGCAGGTCGTGGCGCGGGCATAGACCCGCTCTACGCCGACACGCGGGCGCTCGGGGAGGCCCTACGTCGCTGGCGCCCCAGGCGGACCAACACCTGTATCAGCCGACCTTGATGCCTCCAGGAGGGGCGAGCGGGACCGGATCTTTGCGTGCGACCAGCTCCGCCTCCCAGCCGTCATACGTCCCCCCCGCCGAGCTGGCCAGCGCCTTGACCATCAGCACCACCGGGTGGATGTGCCAGGTCGCGACGGCTTGTTCGCGGCGCACCACCGTTGCAGTCCAGCCGTGCTTGGTCTTCTTGGGGCCGCCTTCAGATTTGAAGCGCTCCTTTCGAGCCGCCTGAAGAAACAACCGACACCCCTCACGCTCCGCGAAGTGAGCTTTGTGCGCGACCGGTCGCTTCGCCATGACGGCATCACGCTGCTTCATCATCGCGATCAGCAGCTGCCGGTCCGCATGCCACTGGGCCGGATCGTAAACTGAGAAGATCCCCATAAGTCGAGACCAGTCGGGATCATCGACGACCGCGACGCCCATCGAGTACCCCCCGTTGTTGGCGCCGAACTTCGGCAACGCCCCGCCCAAGGCGGTCAGAGGATCCTTGCGCGACAACAGGCCGCTCTTGGCGGGGGCGTAGAAGACGTGCTCCTGACGACCGCCGCGCGACAGCCGCATAGCGTACTTGGCGCTCGTTTTACGTCTGATGAAGCTGGCGAGCCGCGGGTAGAGATCCCGGAGGTAGGTCGACTCAGCGCCCACGGGGAGGCCATTGGGGGTCGGCTCGCGCAGGTCAAAGCTCACGTCGAGCCGAAGCGGCCGGCGTGGATCGACGCCGTCCATCCAGAGCTCGGAGTTCCACTCCATCAGCGAGCGCGGCCCGCCGTCGACGGCGTCTAAAGGGTGTTGTTCGAAAGGGGTCATGGGGCGGACCCTACACAGGTCCTCCGCGACACCCAACCTTTTGTTAGTTACAGCTCCCAGCGTCCCGCAACAGCTGAATCTCGTTCAGCAAAACATCGTCCATGACGAGAGCCATCAGCATGTCGTCGTCGATCCCGAGCTGCGGGTAGCTGGTGGTCGCGTCGATATAGAGCCAGGCACGGCCCCACACGGTCAGGATGGCGTCCCGCCAACAGTCCGACGTCAGCAGGTTGTAAGCGCTGGGGTAATCGTTGCGCGCCAGGTACAGGTAACGCTGAACGAACCACAGGAAGGTGAGGATGCCGTCCCGGGAGGATCCCGCCGAGAACGGACCGGCCTGGTCCACGAAGGCGTAATCGGTCCCCAGCGAGTTGATGTACTGCAGCGTCTCCTCGAGCACCGAGTTGAAGCCCTGGTCGCTCCCTTGTTGGCCGAGGTAGACGAGGCCATAGCTGTTGCAGCCCTGCTGTTGAAAACTCTGGCACGAGGGATGCAGCGACTCCCACTGGTCTTGCTGCAGCGCCCCTCGAGGGGGCGTACTTCCATCGCCCCAGGGCGGGGTCCCGCCGCCGCTGGGGCACGCGAGGGTGAGGTCGGGGGTCAGCTCGTACGTGCTGGGCGCGCCAAACTGTCCAAAGTTGGCGCTGTCGAACCCATGGCCACACTCGTGGACCAACGTGGAGAGGCTCTGCATGAGCCCCGACTGGCCGCCGGGGAACGACGCCCGGAAGAAGTCGAAGCAGTCCTGAGCGGTCCCGTTGACCCCTCCTTGAGCGACGCCGTTTTCGAGGACCCAGCGTCCGATCGGCCAGCGCGCATCCAACACGGCGTAGGCGTACTGCTTTT
>JAAZYN010000238.1 GCA_014239625.1 Myxococcales bacterium
GGGCGATATCGATGGCGACGGCTTGGGCGATCTGCTGATCGGTGCCTGGGGGAATGACGACGCCCACCTCGGCGGCGATGGCCTCGAAGTCGACCGAGTCGGCGTCCGCCCAGTCACGCTGGGTGTCGAACAGGGTGTCGTGCATCGGCCAGAACATCCCCTGTTGCTGCGCGCACACCGTGGCGATGGCCGCCGGCATGGCCTTTTTGTGGAAGCCCAGCGGGAAGTGCTTGAAGGCCACGGCGAGCTGGCCTCCGGCGGCCTTGAAGGCTTCGTCCAGGGGCGCCACGGCGCGGGAGCAGAAAGGACACTGGAAGTCCGAGAAGACGGTGATGACCACCTTCGCCGTGTTGATGTCACCCTTCACCGCCGCGCCCTTCAGAGGGATCGTGTGGGTGGTGGCGCCGAGCGCGGAGTGGACCTTTGCGTTCTTCATGATGTGCGCGTAGACGCCCGCCTTGCGCACCCTCTTGGAGAGCTTCTTGGCCTTGTCGAGCTCCTCGTCGATGACCGCCTTGAACGCGTCGAAGGGCTTGGCGCCGGTCACCTTGCGTCCGTTGACGAAGGTGTTCGGCGTCCCGCGCGCCGTCACATCGGCGGCGAGCTGTTGGTCCGCTTTGACCTTGGACTCGTACTTGCGCGAGGTGAAGCATTCGTTGAACGCGTCCAGCGCCGCTCCATGGATGCCGGCGTTCTTCGCGTGACCCTCGAGCTCGTGGGGGTGCAGGCGCTTCATGTTGGCGAAGAGCTGGTCGTGCATCTCCCAGAACTTGCCGGCGTCGTTGGCACACATGGCGGCCTCGGCGGCGCGGAAGGCCTGCTTGTGGAAGGGCAGCGGGTTGTTCTTCCAGACGAGGCGGACCGCGCCCCTGTAGTCCTCGACGATCCGCTTCAGGGTCGGGTTGATGCGTTCGCAGAAGGGGCATTGGAAGTCCGAGAACTCGACGAGGGTGACCAGGGCGTTGCTGGGACCGATGGAGGGGTCGGTGTCGCTGACCGTGGCCTTGTAGACCGTCTTGCCGACGGGGTGCGGAGCCCGGGTGGTCCGAGGCGCGGGCGCGGGCGCCGGCTTTTTTCCATAGGTGTACTTGAACAGGTCGGCGTTGTTCTTCTTCGTGCGCGACTTGATCCACTTGGCGCCGCCCTTGCCCGCGTCTTTTGAAGCGCGAATCTCGGCGTCGATGATCGCCTTGAACTTTTCCACAGGCTGAGCCCCCCGAAGGGCGACCCCGTTGATGAAGAAGATGGGGGTGCCGGTCGCGCCGATGGCGTTCGCAAGACGTTGGTCGCGAAGCGCGATCGCCGCCGTCTTTGGCGACGCGAACGCCTTTTTGAAGGCCTTCAATTTGGCCCCGATCTCCGTAGCGTAGCGCTCGAGATCGCCATCCGTGAGGGCCTTCTGGTTGTCGAAGAGCTTCTTCTTCATCGCCCAGAACCGCTTGGGCCCCACCGCGATGGACGCCTTGGCGGCGGCCATGGCGTTCCTGTGGAAGGGCAACGGATTGTGCCGGAACACGAAGCGGACCTGGTCGCCGTACTCCTCGGCGATCTGGTCCAGCGTCCGTTGAGCGCGCGAGCAGAAGGGGCATTCGAAGTCGGAGATCTCGACGATTTCGACGCGCGCCTTTTTGCTGCCCTGAGTCGGAGCGCCTTTCTTGGCGGCCGCCTTGATAGCCTTGTCCGTCACCTCCCCCGTGGAAGCGGTGGCGACTCCGGTGGACAGAAGCAGGACGAGCGAGATCGCGCTCAGCCTGACGAGGGAGGGAGATCGTGCGGCGCGTGTGTTCATCGCCACGACTTATAGCAGACGGTGGACGATTTAAGATCATCGGGGAGCCAAAGCGTAGACCTATGACCTCGTGCTGATTCCGCCGATGAGAGCACCGAGGGCGGTACACGCACAACGCCTGCTGTGGTGCGCGCGAGCCGGACGAGGCTCGGCGCAATGCCAGCCCCCTGGCCCACCGTTCGCCGTGCAGCACGCGTCGGCGATGTCGAGGTTCCCGTGCAATGACTCCGGGTCGTCGCCGTTGGTGTGGCCCGTCGTCGCCCTCCCCCGCGCGCCGCAAACTCCCACTGCACCTCGGTGGGCACCGTGAGGCCCGTCGACGCCGTCCTATGCTATCGCGATCTCGCCGACCGGCGAGGCCGTGGTCGGCACCGGCGGTGTCGAGGCGAGCGCGACGGGCATCGCGGCCATGATGGACCCGGCCATCTATACGTTGGACGCTGCTGGAGCGGCCACCTTGCTGTCTGCGACCATCGCTGAGGACCTGCAGTTCTCGCCCAGCGGCGTCTTGCACGTCGCCAACGCCACCGGCATTCATTCCGTCAGCGCGGCCGGAGCGTTGACAAACATCCTCTCCGATCCGACCAGCCAGTTCGCCTTCGAGTCGAGCAGCAGCCTGGTGACGACCTGCGGCGACTCCCACGCTGGGGTCTTTGGCAAGGGAACCCATCGCTTCGACCTGGGCACCGGCGTCGGCACCTCGATCCTGGGAGATGGCGGCGAGGACATTCACGTCGACGCCGCCGGGATGGTCACCCTTTGTGGCCAAGGTGGAGTTGGCGAGCTCTCCGCGCCCAACTCCTTGTCGTGGATCTATCAAGGCACCAAAGCGTTCAATTTCGGGATCACGACCGCGGGCGACATCTACATCGGAAACCAGGCGCAATACGACCAGCAAACCTGGCCTCAAGGGCTCTACGCGCTAACCCGCATTTCTCACCAGACTCTGGCTCATGCTTGGGATCCTCGGCGCTTTCGCGGCGTGCTCCCTCCAGCCGCTTTGCAGTATGCCCGATACACCTTCAGCGGCTTCCGGTCCGCGCCACCGCGAAATCACTCGAGCCTCCCGGCGCGTCGCTCAGAGTCTGGTGAGAAATGCGGGCTAATCCCAGCGTGCGACTGCCGCTGCAACCGGCGGATCCGCGTCGCTGAAGGGCGCGCGCTCGCGGCCCTGGATCGCACCCTCCCGGTCTCGCTCGACGTGCCGTGTGGCCGTTATTCGGGCGTCACGAGGTCAGCGAACGACACGGTGCCCTGCTTTGAGCTCGTCGACCCCGTAGGTTGTGCCGCGCCAGATGACGCCGCCCCGGCGGTGGCAAAGCCAGGCCGATCGGGCCAGCACGTACGCTACGATGAACTTGCCCAGGGGGATCGCGAGGCCTGCAGCGACAGAGCAACCGAGCCAGCGGGAGAACACCACCGCGTAGACGATGTGAAGCGCCACCGCGACGCACGCCACGACCCACACCCAGGTCACGTCGGTCAAAAGGGCGGCTAGCGGCGCCAGCGCGGTCAGCCCCAGCAACACCACCATCGCGCCGGCGAGGTGGTATTTGAACTGGCCGATGAGGGCGAAGGTGTTCTTCTCCAGCCCGCCGACCATGTGACCCAGGCTCGGGTACCATCGCCACAAGAGCTGGTCGCGGGCATTGAGGATGGCCATCCGCGCGCCCGCCCGCTGCATCGCGAGGCCCACGCCGACGTCCTCGCTGACCTCCATCTTGAGCCACTCCAAGCCCTCGGAGCGGTCGAAGACGGAGCGGCGTAGGAGGTTGAAGGGGCCGACGCCGGCGAACGCGTCCGAGCCGGGGCGGCCGATCTCCCAGATCCTGGCGGCGACACCCATCAGCTCGCCCAGCGCCATGACGCCTACCTGGAGCCAAAACCCATTCGCCTGGATGTGGGGCAGCGCGGTGACGAAGTCTTTGCCCTCGGCCTCGGCCCACGCGATCACCCTGCGCAGGGTGCCGGGGACGTAGTGGACGTCGGCATCGGTGAACAACAACCAGGCGCCCTCGGCTCGCTGAACGCCGTTGTGCAGAGCGTGCACCTTGCCCAGCCAGCCGTCGGGCAGCTCGGTGATGTGCAGTGGAGTCACCCTGTCGTCGGTCGCCGCCATGCGGTCGACGATGTCGCCGGTGGCGTCGGTGGAGCGGTCGTCGATGAGGATGATTTGGAGGTTGGGGTAGTCTTGCGCTAGCAACGACGTGAGCGCCTCTTCCAAGGTGTCGCCTTCGTTGCATGCCGGGACGATGACCGTCACGCGTGGCCAGACCTCCGGCGCCGGCGCATCGAGCCGCGCCATCATCGGCACAGCTCGGGTGGTCCACATCATCAGGAGCGCGTGGATCATCCAGCCGCCGCCGCAAAACAGCACAACCCAGGACGCGGCCAGCACATCGACGGTGCTCATGGCGACACTATCGCGGACGGGTCAGCGGGTTGCAACACCGCATGCCCTCGCGACGCCGCGGTCAGCGCCGAGGCCGAGGGGGCTCGAGTGCGGCCGGCGCCCCGGGCTCTCGAGGTCACGGCTCGCCTTCGAGGTCGCCCGAGGGCGCCCGAGGGCGGTGGTGGTGGCATCGACCCGAGGCGGTGTCGTACGCGACGTCGCCGATCCGGCGGCCTGGTCGCGCCCACGCTCGCGCGGCTGCCAGCCGAGGCGATGTGGATGACGGGGCCGGCGCATCCCCTGCTTGGAGGGCATGAACAGCTGCGCTATAAGCTCTTATGGCGCGCAGCAGCAAACGTACGTACGACGTCGTCGTCTACGGGGCGACAGGGTTCACCGGGCGACTCGTCGCCGAATATCTGGCCGAGGCGTATGGCTTCGACCGCTTGAAGTGGGCCCTGGCCGGGCGCAACGCCGACAAGCTCGAGCGGGAGCGCGCGAGCCTCGCCAAGCGGTGGCCAGCCGCCGCGGGCCTGCCGCTGATCATCGCCGACAGTTTCGACCCCGAGAGCCTCCAGGTGATGGCTCGGTCGACCAGGGTGGTGTGCACGACGGTCGGACCCTACGCCAAATATGGCGCGTTGTTGGTGGCCACCTGCGCGGCCGAGGGGACCGACTACTGCGACCTCACAGGTGAGACTCAGTTCATCCGCCGGATGCTCGACGACCACCACGCCACGGCCCAACGTAGTGGCGCGCGAATCGTCCACTGTTGCGGGTTCGACTCGATCCCCAGCGACCTGGGGGCGCTCGTGTTTCAAGAGCATGCCATCGCCGCGCACGGTCAGCCGGCGGACGCGATCACGCTCTACACCTGGCGAACCAAGGGCGGGGCCTCCGGTGGCACCATCGCCAGCATGATGAACGTCGCCGACGAGGCGCGCCGTGATCCCGCGACCCGCAAGGTGCTCTTCGATCCATACGCGCTGAACCCTGAGGGCCAGCGACAGGGGCCCGACGGGCGAGACCTCATGGGGCCCGAATACGATCCGGTCATCGGCAGCTGGGTGGGCCCGTGGGTGATGGCGGCGATCAACACCCGAGTGGTGCGGCGCACCAACGCTCTTCTGGGTTACAAGTACGGAGAGTCCTTCAAATATCGGGAGGTGATGCGCTTCGGCGACGGCCTCAGAGGTCGCGCTTCGGCCACCGCGTTCTCCCTCGGGCTCGGCGGGTTCATGGCCGGCGTGGCCGCCCCTCCGGTTCGGCGGCTCATGCAGCGTTGGCTTCCAGGTCCTGGCGAAGGACCGTCACGCGAGGCCCAGAGCGCGGGGATGTTCGAGCTCCGACTGATCGGGACGGTGCGAGGCGCCGACATCCGGGTGAAGGTGCGGGGTGAGAAGGACCCTGGCTACGGCGCCACCGCCATCATGCTCGGCGAGTCGGCCGTCTGTCTGGCCAAGGATCGTCGAGAGACGCTGAAGACCAAAGGGATCCTGACCCCCGCCGCGGCCATGGGGATGGTGCTCGTAGAGAGGCTTCGCCGCGCGGGGATGACCTTCGAGGTGATGTAGCCATCGGCCCGTGGGTCCGACAACGCGGCCCCGAAGCTCGAGCCCGGCCGGTCCCGCTCTCCACCTGACCGGCTCCATGGGACCGCGAACGCTCCACACGGGGCACCGGCCGGAGACGCGCCGCGTCTGAACGAACGAGCTGGCGACCACGTCAACCTGCCGGAATTCCAAGGTAGGGGCCCTGCTCGACAACCGGGCCCGAAAGCACAACCATCGGCCCATGCGCGCGATCAATGGACTGGACGCTGCCTTCACCCCGGCGCCCCTGGGGCCGCTCACGCTCAAGAACCGTGTTGTCAAAGCGGCCACCT
>JAAZYN010000239.1:0-5770 GCA_014239625.1 Myxococcales bacterium
AAGACGCGAGACCGCAGGGCTGGCGGGGGGCAATTCACGGCCGGGCAACGACGGCAGGGGCCAAACAAAGCCAGGATTGTGACCGCGTAGTTTTCATACGGGGCACCAAGTGTGTGACGACGAGCCGCGCAGTTGACGGGGTGTCTCAGGAGCGCCAAGTTTGGCGAATGTTCAAGGTAACGGTCAGCGCCCTCGGGATGGACACCGAGGTCCATCGTATCAGCGGCGACGAGGTGACGATCGGTCGAGGCAGCAGCAACAGCTTGCCCCTGGAGGGGATCGGGATCTCGAGACGCCACTGCCGTGCCTTCGTGCGCGCCGGCCAGGTCTGGGTCGAAGACCTCGGGAGCACCAACGGCACCGTGATCGCCGGAAAGACGCTGGAGGGAGCGGTCCTCGTGCCGGACGACACGCCGGTCGACGTGGGGGAGCGCCGGGTGGTCTTTCGATTTACCGCTGACGACGCGCCCGCAGAGCCAGCAGAGCGAACGGTCGCCATGCCGGCGGCTCCAGAACCCGCGCCGCCGCCGTCGTCTGCAGCGGTCGCGCGGGTCATCGAAGAGGTGCGCACAGAGCGGCACCAGCAACGCTCTACGCTCGCACGATCCAAGGTCGCGCAGCGGCCTGTGGACCGCCGAGCGGCGATCAGCGCTGTCCGCCGCTCCCTCGACCAGCTGTTCCTGGACGCCGCGGCGGCACAGTTCGAGCGCGAGCTACGCGCCAACGCCCCGCCGTCGGACGCTGCCCTGGACCTTCTGGAGCGCATGCTCGCCGCGGAGGTTCAGGCGATGAACGTCGACGACTGACATCGAGGCCAGCCGGCCGTCTCGCGACCCGGGCCAAACCGAGCGGGCGACGCGCCATGAAGCTCCGACGAGCCCCCGGTCTCGCATCAAGGTCATCGATGACCCGGCCGAGCGGCTCAGAATGCCCCGCGAAGGCGAAACACGCAGACCACGCGGCTGGCTCCTGACTCACCCAGCCGAGGACTCTCGATCCGGCTCATCCCGTGGGGGAGCAGGGTGGCCTTCCACAACAGCACATCCCCAGTGGCCAGGGGGACCTCCCGGCCTTGGATCATCGTCTGGCCGCCTCGCTGCGGCTCTGGCGGAGCCTGAAGGCAGATCAACAGCTGAAGGTCCCCATCGGCGTCAACATGTTCGGGCACCTCATCGCCCGGCTGATAACGATTGATCCAGGTCATGCTCCCTTCGGCGCTCAGGCCAGGGATGCCGGTCGCACGCCCCAGCCCACCCAGGAACCTCGGGTCAGCGATCAACCCGTCACATGGCGGCGCCCAGTCCGAGCCGCTGTAGGATGTCTCCGCCCAACGTTGGGGGTGGCCAGGGAAGCACGTCTGGCGAGTCGGCAGGTGACGCGTCTCCAGCTCCCAGCCCGCGCAAGTCGCCCGGGTAAAGACGTCGCGAATCACCGAGTAACGCGACCGCGCCCAATCGACCCGCACATGGTCCGGAAATCCATCAAACTGCATCACGCCAGCTCCAGCAGGCCGTCCTCACCGACAGACACACACACCCACCCAACGACCGGCGGCTGAAGCCATTCAATGTCCGCGAAATGCGCGAACCGCGGGCGCGACGAGGGCGGGGTCGTCGGTCATGATCCCATCGGCGCCCAGCTTCAGCAGCCGGGTCGCCTCGTCGGGATCATTTATCGTCCAGAAGTCCACGCGCCAACCGCATCGGTTTCCCTTCTCGATCCTCGAACCCGTGTCGAGCCTCAAGGGGCCCGCGTGGGTAGGGATCTGAAGCGCCCGCTGCTTGCCCCGCCAGAACGCTCGCGTCGCCACCGCCGCCGGCGTGAAAAACCACCGCAGGATCTCATGTTTTGCGATGCCCACCGGCCCCGCATAACCCGCCCGACGGATCCGGCGAATGGTCACGTCCTGTACCGACGCCAGGCGTACCCGATGGGTCGCGCCCATCCGCGCGATCAAGGCCATGGCGTGGGAGACGATGGGCGGATCGGGCTGCTTGAGATCGACGTTGAAGAAGGTGTCCGGGAACCGCTCGAGCACCTCCTGAAAGGTCGGCACCTGGTGCCCACCACCAGCGTCCCAGGTCTGTATCTCGGCGAGCGGCAGCGTGCGCACCGCCGCGTCAACGCCGCACGTCCGCGCCCCCGTGGCGTCGTGATGGACGATGAGGTGACCGTCCGAGGTCATGTGGATGTCCGTCTCGATCGCATCGACACCAAGGGCCAGCGCCCGCTCGAAGGAGGCGACGGTGTTCTCGGGACATTCGGCCGGCGCGCCGCGATGCCCGTAAAGCAAAACAGGGTGCCCGCTCACGAGGGTGCCAGGGCGCCCTCGCCCAAACCACGTAGCGCCGAAGGCGCCCTCCCAAGGTCGCCAGGAGAGCCCCAGGGGTCGCTCCGAGCGTGGAGCTCCGAAGCCTCGCTACGCCTCATAAATCCACCACCGTGGCGGAGCTGAGATCGCCACGAAAAAAGTGCCCTCCGACCCGCTCGAAACGCTCGCGCGCATCGGTGCAGAAGAAACTCCGCCGGCCAGCGCGCTGCGGCGCCTCGAGGTCTCGCTCCATGAGGAGCTGCTGGAGGTCGGTGGTCACCGCGACAGCGGAGTCCACCAGCGCCACATCGCTGGCCCCGAAGGTCGTCTCCAGCACCTCCGAGATGAGGCGCTTGAACACCGGGTAGTGAGTGCAGCCGAGGACGATGGTGTCCACGCCCAGCTCGGCGAAGTCCGACAGATAGGTCTCCAGGGCCAGCCTCGCCACAGCGTGATCGTGCCACCCTTCTTCGGCCAGCGGCACCAACAAGGGCCACGGCCGAGCCACGAGCTCCACCACCGGGTCAAGCGCGTGTATCGCTTGCTGGTACGAGCCCGACCGGATCGTCCCCTCCGTGCCGGCGATCCCCATTCGACCGCTGCGGCTGCCCGCTACGGCTGCTCGTGCACCAGGCTTGATGACCCCGAGGACAGGTAGATCGGTCGCCGCACGGAGCGCGTCCAGGGAGTATGCGGACGCCGTGTTGCAGGCCACCACGAGGGCTTTGATGGGGTACTTCAGCAACAGGCCCGTAGCGCGCTCGGCATAACGCACGATGGTCTGAGGGCTCCGGGTGCCATAAGGCAGGCGCGCGGTGTCACCGAGATAGATGATGTCTTCGTGGGGAAGGCGAGCCGCAATTTCGGCGGCCACGGTCAACCCGCCGATGCCCGAATCGAAGACCCCGATAGCAGCCCGCCGCATCAGCTCGCCACCGGCGCCACGAGCCAATCGCGGGCATCGAGGCGCGCGCCGTTGGCGATATCGGCCGCCGCCGCCGCCACGAACGGGGCCGTGATGTCCGCCGGCTGGGGCAGCGTCAGCGGGTCTTCATCGGGTTTGGCCTGTGCCCGCATGTCCGTGCGCGTGCCTCCCGGGTTGATGACCACACAGCGAACCCCGGTGCCATGAAGATCGGCGGCCAATGTCTGGCTGAGACCCTCGACAGCGAATTTGCTCACAGCGTATGCCCCCCAGCCCGCCCGACCCTTGACGCCCACGCTGGAGGACACGTTGATCACGGTGCCGCTCCCGCGTTCGATCATACCGGGGACGATCTGACGGATCAGATCGAAGACTGCGGTGGTGTTCACGTGCATGACTCCCTCGAAGACGTCCACGGGGAGCCGCCAGAGCGCCTCCGGGGCCAGCCCAAGGACCCCGGCGTTGTTGACCAGGATGTCGACCGGGCCCGCCATGTCAACCAACCTGCGCCGCTCCCTCGGATCGCGCAGATCGGCGACCACAGCTCGCACCAGCCCCGCCCCATGGGCGCGTAGCTGCCGAGCGGCCGCGTCCAGCCTGGGCCCGTCTGTCGCCGTGAGCACCACAGAGGCCCCCTCGATGGCGAACGCTCGGGCCACCCCAGCACCTATCCCGCGGCTGGCGCCGGTGATGAGCGCGGTCTTTCCTCTCAGTCGTCCTGAGCTCACTGGGTAGCCTTCGTCAGGAAACCGTCGATGATGATCTGGAGAACCTCTGGCGGACGCCCGCCCTCCACCTTCCTACCATTGACGAAAAAGGTAGGGGTGGCCCGGACCCCAGCGCCAACACCCACTTCGATGTCCCGCTTGATCTGTGCGTCGGTCTCCGGATCCTCGAGACAATCGGAGAAAGCGGAGCCGTCCATACCGAGGCGCTCGGCCTCGGTTCGCAACGCGACTTTGTTCGCCGAGCGACCGTCTCCGTAGAGCCAACCGGCGATATCCCCCCACTTGCCTTGCCTGTGAGCGCACTCCCCGGCGCGCGCCAGCAAGCACGCGTTCTTGTGAAACTCTCGTGGCATTCGTGGGTTGCACGTGCTCGACAGTGGGAAATTCATCATCGTGACCCGAAGCGCGCCTCTGTTGGCGTCGACGAGCCGGTGCAGCTCCGTGAACATGGAGCCGCAATGAGGGCACTCATAGTCGGCGAACTTCACGATGTGGACCTCCGCATCTTGCAGCCCCTCGAAGGGACGACCCGTCACATCGAGGCTGACTTCGGGTTGGCCCGGCAGCTCTCGAGCCTGCGCCGTCAGCTTGCCCATTGCGGTCTGGAGCATGTCCTGAAGCGGCGCCGCATACACCGAATATCCGGCGAAGCTCATGGCCGTGAAGGACAAGGCGGCGGCGAGTCCAGTCTTGCTCACCGCGCTCCTCCAGACCCGCTTGACCCATCGCCCGAGCGACTCGCTGAGGCTCATCGCCGCGACGACGAGCACCCCGAGCCCAACCATGTAGAGCACGACGCAATAGGGACACACCTTCCCCAAGGTGGCCACCGAATACCACAAGAGCACCGCCGAGTAGGCGGTCGCCAGAACGCCTATGGCCAGCAACAAACGGGGCGCATGCTCGTTGTCCGGGCGACGCAAGCGCATCACCCCCAGCCCGATAACCACCAGGTAACAGACCATGCCGAGCAGCGCGATGGGCAGCGCCGGCCGCGACCGACCAAGTGGAACCGCCGACATGGGTGACGACCGCACCGCTGCGCAGCCGCCCCCAGGCTCGCACACCGTTGCGTCAGCCTGGCCGAGGCTGGCTTTCTGGTGGTCATAGGTCAGGATCCCAGCGTCGACAACACCGATGACGCCCAAGAGTATGAACGCTATCCCAGCCGTCTTCGCCTTGATCTTCGTCACAGGGTGACGCTCCTTAGTAGCCTTTTTCCTGGCCAGACGTAGGCCGAGGGGCCGGCTTGAAGCTGCGTAAGAACGCTACGGTGTCGCGCAGGTCTTTGGGGGACATGAGTTGCGGAGGCATCTTCGGAGGCTTTCCTGCGACGATCGCCTGTCCGATCTCGCCATCTCGGAACCGGGCGTGCCACACGACCGAGGTGAAATCAATGCGCAGGGTGTCGGGCGGCTTGCCCTTGCCATCGTCACCGTGACACTGCGCACAGCGCGCCTTGTAAATCGCCGCCCCGGCTTTGGCGTCCCCCAGCTCGGCCGTGACGCCGCGCTCGAACATCGCCTCGCCGCACTGCCCCGCAGGATAGCATCGCGACACCGGCGTGCTGCCGACCTGGCCGCGCTCACACGCCACCGCCCCGATCAGGAGGGTAACGAGAGCAATGGTGATCGTGACCTGGCGGAGCGCGCTCTGCATGCTGTACGCCTACTGCAAGATACCTCGGGCAAGCAAGCGAGATATGTCGCCGCCTCCGAGCGAAGCGCGGGTCCATGCCCATCGGACCCAACCCGTTATACGATCACCACAGGCCCCGGACGCCTCATCTCTGTGGACAACACGTTG
>JAAZYN010000239.1:5780-6059 GCA_014239625.1 Myxococcales bacterium
CGCGATCTGGCGGGCGCTGTTCGCCGGCAACCCTGGTCGCCGACCTCCCACCAGCGGCCCGGCCCATGCGAGCGCCTTGGCGAGTGGCAGCGCCCCCTCTGCATCTCGCCACGATCCACGCGACGGGTCACGGCGGTCACCGAGCCGCGACGGCGGCGTCGCGGCCGGTGCACCCGTTACCACGCGCCAGCCGACCAGCACGCTGTTCGGTGAGCTGTGGGCAGGTCGCCAGTAGACCCGCAGCTCTGGACCTCAACACCTGTTGGACATCAGCTGGGC
>JAAZYN010000023.1 GCA_014239625.1 Myxococcales bacterium
GCCTTCCCTGACGTAGGGCGTCTGCGACACGTTGTGGAAGCCGCCGTTACGGTTCACGGTGCTCTCTATGCCATCGAGATTCACGTCCAGCGAGGGGCCAAATGTGTTGAGGAGATGAAACTCCCGACGCTCGAAGTCGACCTGCGGTAGTTGGGCTTTATCGAGCTCCAACGCGAGCACCGTCTTGCCTGTCAGATCATTGCCCTGAAGGTCCTTGAGCAGCCGCGGCTTGCCCGCGCTCCTCGGCGTCACCGACGCGCCCGCGCCATCCGTCCAGGTCAGCGTCCCGTCGGCGCCGATGGTCTGGCGCACCGTATCGCAGGCGCCGTCGGCGTCGCAAAACTGCAGCGCGGCCTCGCCGCTGGCGGCCTCGCCCCAGATCACCGTGCTGCCCGCGGTGTCCTCGAGCACTCCATACTCCACCAGGTCCATCCCACCGGCCAGACTGAGCAGCTCCGCGACGGCCTCGAACTCGGCCGCGTCGATCCTCTCCTGCCGGGTGACGACGGTCTTTGGCGCGGTCACCGCCGCAGGATCCGTGGTGGTGGTCTCGTCGGCCGGGCAGGCCGCCACCAAGACCATCAAAATCAGTACATCGCAGCGTCGCAGCGAAAACATGTCAGCAGCTCCTGTCATACGTAGCCGAGCTCTTCGAGCCGGGCCCGCGTCATTGCCGTCTCCGCCGACTCCGACCCGGGACTCATCCGGGTCAGGGCGCGGAGAACATACTTTCCGATGACGTCGGTTTCAACGTTCACGAGCGACCCGATCGGACGCTTCAGCAGGGTCGTCTTGTCCGCGGTATGCGGGACCACGGCGATCCGAACGCGGTCGCCGCTCAGCCCCGCCACCGTGAGGCTCACCCCATCCAGCGCGATGGAGCCCTTCTCCACCACGGTGTCCAGGACGACGTCCGGCAGCTCGAAGGTGACGTCCCAGCTCTCCCCGACAGCCACCCGCGCGACCAGGACGCCGACCGCATCGACGTGGCCTTGCACCATGTGTCCTCCCAGGCGGTCGCCCAGGCGCAGGGCGCGCTCCAGATTCACCGGGTCACCCACCCGCGCGTTCACCAGCGACGTTCGGTCGATGGTCTCCTGCGAGACATCCGCTTCAAAGCGCCCAGCGCCCAGCGCCAGCGCTGTCAAGCACACGCCGTTGACGCCGACGCTGTCACCGACGGCGACCCCCGCGCTCACGTCCATCGACGTCGCGATGGCCAGCCTGGCACCCTTGCCGTGACGTCGCCACGCGGCGATGCGGCCGACATCCTCGATCAGTCCGGTGAACACGGTCGCACCTCCAACTCCACATCCGGGCCCAGACGGCGCAGGTTCACGGTAGTCCAGCCGTTGCTCGGTCCGGGCAGCTCAGCGACCGATGGGACGCCAGCGGCGCCCAGGATCTTCGGACCGATCTGAATCAGCCAGCGTTGCACCAGGCCGCGCCCCAACAGCGTCGCCGCCACCTGCCCTCCGCCCTCGACCAGCATCGACGACACGGGCGTGGCCTCCAGCTCCCCCAAGCGCTTCAGCAGCGCCGACAGATCGACCCGGCCGTCACCGCCTGGAAGCGACCACAGCGTCACGCCTTTGTCCCGATGGGCGGCGCCCTGCGCATCCAACTGCGCGTCGCTCAGAGCGGTGGCGATGACCGTGCCTGGCCGACACACTCGAGCCTCCAGCGGGGTGACCAGGCGCGAGTCGACGACCACTGATCGGGGCTGATCCACAGCTCCCTCCAACACGGTCAGCGGCTTCACCCCGCGCACGTTGAGGCGCGGATCATCGGCGACGACCGTGTTGGAGCCGACCAGCACCGCGTCGGCCCGCGCACGAAGCTCGTGCACCCGACGCTGCATCAGGCCGCTGGTGATGCGGGTCGGCTTGCCAGCCTCTGCCGCGATACGTCCGTCCAGGCTCATGGCGAGTTTGAGCGTCACGAATGGCCGCCGCGTGACGATCCAGTGGTTGAACACCTCGTTGAGCCGCGTGCACTCCGGGACCAGCACGCCCTCGATCACCTCGACCCCCGCCTGTCGGAGCCGGTCCAGGCCCTTGCCACTGACGCGTGGGTTCGGGTCCTTGGCGCCGATGACGACGCGGGCGACTCCGGCTTCGATGATCGCCTCGGTGCACGACCCGGTCCGCCCCGTGTGATCGCACGGCTCCAGCGTACAATAGAGGGTCGCGCCCCGAGCCGCGTCCCCGGCGTTGGCCAGCGCGTGCCGCTCAGCATGGGGGCCGCCTGCCCGGACGTGAAACCCGTGACCCACCACCCCCCCGCCGCGGCTCACGAGGACTGCGCCAACCATCGGATTGGGTCGCGTCGAGTAGAGCCCTTTACGAGCCAACTCCAACGCGCCGCGCATATGACGCTCGAGGGCTTTCAAGGAGACCCCTTGCCCGCGTCGGCGTCCATGCCGCGGATCGCGTCGAGGAACTCGACGACGCTGTCGAATGACCGGTACACCGACGCGTACCGGACGTACGCCACGTGATCGAGGCCTCGTAAAAACGCCATGCTCTTGTCGCCGAGCTCCACCGTCTGGACGGCTCGTCGCGGCGTCACCTTCAGCATCCGCTCCAGCTCCTGAGCCCAATCCGCCAAGACCTGATACGGGATCGGGCGCTTGCGGCATGCGATACTCAAGCTCCGAACCAGCTTGTCGCGCTCAAAGGGCTCGCTGGCCCCATCCTTTTTGGTCACCAAGACGACGGTGTGCTCGACCTCTTCATAGGTCGTGAAACGCTGCTCACATGCGCCACAATGACGACGACGGCGAATGGCACGCCCATCCCGGGCCATCCGCGAGTCGACGACGCGGTTGTCGAGGTCACCGCAAAAAGGGCAGCGCATAGCTCACTCCGCGGCGCTAACCGTCGTTTTCAAGCGCCGTTATCTTATCGAGTCGATGCTGGTGACGTCCCTCGAAGGCGGTATCGAGCCATGCGTCGATGCACTCGAGGGCCAGAGGCTCGGCCAACAGACGACCGCCCAGGCAGAGCACGTTGGCGTCGTTGTGCTGAGCGGCGAACCTGGCGGTGGTGACGTCGTGCACCAGGGCAGCCCGGACGCCGGGGACCTTGTTGGCCGCGATCGAGACGCCGATGCCGGTGCCGCAGATCATGACGCCCAGGGAGGCGTCCCCCGTAGCGACGGCGCGCGCGACGTCCGCTGCTTGATCCGGATAGTCCACGCGCTCGCCCACCGCCGGGCCTACCTCGCGCACCGTCCGGCCCCTGGCGACCAGATGGGCCACGACGGCCCGTCGCAAAGCCACGGCGGCGTGGTCGCTACCTACGTCGATGCGAGCCAAAGGGCTACTCCTCGCCGGCCAGCTCTTCGTCCTCGAGCTCGTCGACCATCTCGAGGACGACGCGATCGCGATACCAACCACATGCCCGACAGGCATGATGCGAGCGGACATCGGCGCCACAGTTCTCGCAGACGGACACGCCCGCCAGGCTGATGCTGTCCTGGGGCGCGCGGCGGCTGCGCTTCTTGGCTTTCGACTTCTTTCGTACGGGAACGGCCATGATGAATGTCCTGCTGTCTCGAGGATGGGAAGCTCAGTTGAGCTTGAGGTTTTTCAGCGCGGCCCAGCGCGGGTCCACGTCGTCCGGGTTGGATCGCCACAGGGGCGTGTCAGGGTCCGCCGGAGCGCTGGCACCGCCGACCGTGGGATAGGGCTCCTGAGCCAACACCAGCAGCTCGCGGAGCATCGGCTCCAGGTCGATTGTCTTGCCCTCGTAAGTACGGAGCTCGTCATCGATGTGATCGGCGTCTACCCCGTCCGAGAGGTTGACGCTCGAGGCGGTCTGCGGCTGGAACAGCTCCGTGACGTCAATGGTCAGCCTGGCCGTCCCCGGCTCCAGGGTCCGGCTGCAACGGAATCGGACCGTCGCGTCCAGGCGTCCCTCGGCGTAGATGTTGGCGTTGAACTTCCTGACCAAGAGGGTCACGGCGACAGCCCCCGACGGCGAATAAGCCGCGAGCAATGACGGCGCCAACCACTCTTCGGGCAGCTCACCCTGAATGGTCAGCCCCGGCTCGGGGATCTCGTCGATGGGAACGGTCAGTGTCAAGGCCACGCAAGGGACTCCGAAAGCACGTATGAAAACGCGGGCTCAGCGGGTGCGGGACTATAGGGAGGGCGCCTCGGGTGGTCAATCGGTTTCTGTCCCTGGCTTCTACCGCGCCGCTTACCGCCCCCGTAGGGACTCCTGGCAGCCTGCTCGGTGCGTATGCTAGGACGCTCGAACCACTGACCAAGGACGTTGAGCCATGGCTACCAAAGACCGCCCCAGCAACTTCATTCGCGCCAAGATCGACGCTGATTTGGAGGCGGGTAGATACGGTCAGGTGGTCACCAGGTTCCCCCCCGAGCCCAACGGCTATCTTCACATCGGGCATGCAAAGTCCATCTGCCTCAACTTTGGACTGGCGCGCGACTACCAGGGTCGCTGCCATCTACGAATGGACGACACCAACCCGGCCAAAGAGGACACCGAATACGTCGACGCGATCCAGAACGACGTGCGCTGGCTGGGTTTCGACTGGAACGAACACCTGTACTTCGCCTCCAACTACTTCGAGCAGCTTTACGCTTACGCCGTCACGTTGATCGACCAGGGGCTGGCGTACGTCGACAGCCTGTCGGTGGAGGAGATCCGGGAGCACCGCGGGACGCTCACCGAGGCTGGCCACAACAGCCCCTATCGGGACCGCTCCGTCAGCGAGAGCCTGGCCCTGTTCAAGGCGATGAGGGCGGGCGATTTCGAGGACGGGGCGCACGTCCTCCGCGCCAAGATCGACATGTCGGCCAAGAACATGCTGATGCGCGACCCGCTGCTCTACCGTATCCGCCACGCGCATCATCACCGGACGGGCAACGATTGGTGCATCTACCCAATGTACGACTACGCGCATTGCTTGAGCGACGCGATCGAGGGAGTCACCCACTCCATCTGTACCTTGGAGTTCGAGAACAACCGAGAGCTCTACGACTGGATCCTCGAGGCTGTCGACGTCCCTCACCCACGTCCGGAGCAGACCGAGTTCGCGAAGCTGGGTCTGGACTACACCGTCATGAGCAAGCGCAACCTGCGCGCCTTCGTCATGGGGGGGCACGTGGCGTCCTGGGACGACCCTCGCATGCCGACCATCGCGGGGCTTCGACGTCGCGGGGTAACGCCCGCGGCGGTTCGCGCCTTCGCCGAGATGGTGGGCGTGGCCAAGGCCAACAGCGTGGTCGATCTGGACAAGTTCGACTTCTGCATCCGCGACGATCTCAACCACAAGGTTCGCCGCGTCCAGGCGGTGCTCCGTCCGCTGAAGGTGGTGGTGACCAACTGGCCAGAGGGTCAGGTCGACGAGCTGGAGGCGCCATACTACCCCCACGACGTCCCGCTGGAGGGCTCCCGAACGCTCCACTTCTCCGGAGAGCTCTACATCGAGCGGGGCGACTTCATGGAGGATCCCCCCAAGAAGTTCTTCCGCTTGGCTCCGGGCCGTGAGGTGCGCCTACGCTACGGGTACTACCTCACCTGCACCGACGTGGTGAAGGACGCCTCGGGGGAGGTCATCGAGCTGCGGTGCACCTACGACCCCGCGAGCCGCGGCGGCACCACGGAGGATGGGCGCAAAGTGCGCGGCACGCTCCACTGGGTGAGCGCGCCCCACGCCGTCGACGCCACGGCTCGGCTCTATGATCGCTTGTTTCGCGTACCCGCCCCGGGCTCGGACCCGGATCGGGACGTCCTCGACGACATGAACCCGGACTCCCTGCAGGTCATCGAGGGCGCGAAGATCGAACCGAGCATCGCCCACGACCCGCCGGGGACACGGTACCAGTTCGAGCGCCAGGGCTACTTCATCAGCGACGTCGTCGACTCGAAGCTGGGCGCGCTGGTGTTCAACCGGATCGTCGGGCTCAGAGACACCTGGGCCAAGCTGCAGCAGAAGAAGGTGAGCGCCCCCGATCCGTCGACACGGTCGGCCAGGCCCGCGAGGCCCGCGGAGAGGGACCGGCGACGACCCGACCGGAGGTCCCGCTCGGAGCTCCGCGAGGCCGCGCGCAGGGTCGACGCGGAGCTCAAGGAGCGGTACGACCGATACCGCCAGCTGGGGCTCTCGGACAAGGCGGCCGATCTGCTCAGCGGCGAGCGGCAGCTCGGCGACTTCTTCGAGGCCGCGCTCGTCACCTACGACGCGCCGGCGGCGCTCTCTCGTTGGGTCGTCAACGAGTTGGCCCGGGAGGTCAAGGACCGCTCCACGGCCGATGTCGGCATCACGCCCGAGGCCCTGGCTCAGATCACCGAGATGGTGAGCGACGGCGCGATCTCCAACGCCGCGGGGCGCCAGGTGTTCGCCGAGTTGGTCGCCAACGGCGGTGACGTCTCGGCCACCGTGGATCGGCTGGGGCTCCACAAGGTGACCGACGCGAGCTCGCTGGAGCCGTTGGTCGCCAAGGCGGTCGCGGACCACCCCGCGGAGGTGGCCAAGTACCTCGAAGGGCGAACACAGCTGATCGGCTTCTTCATCGGCAAGGTGATGCAGGCGTCGGGTGGCTCCGCGGACGCCAAGATCGTCCGTCAGCTGGTTCGAGACGCGCTGCAGCGGTAACGACCAGCCGGATGCCGAGCCGCACCGCGGCGGCGCTGACCGGGGTGGCGCGGACCGGAGCTGGCGCCGGCGGGCGCCCCGCGGCAGCGACTCCGCGCCTGGGGCTACTTCTCGGGCTCGACGCACACGCCGTTGACGCAGTCCTTGGTGCAGTTCCACTCCCCCAGGCCTCCGCTGCACACGCACGATGAGGCCATGCACACCGCCAGGGGCGAGGGCTCGCACGCGAGCCCCGGGGCGCAGCCCGAGGAGGTGCAGGCTTGGGGGTTCGGGCTCTCGCAGGCGCTGGGCCCGGGTGCGCACGTGTTGCCGTAACAGCAGCTGGGGTCGTCGTAATCGCACCACGGCAGACAGGCCGGCCCCGCCTGACATACCGGCCCGCCGGAGGAGCCAGCGCAGTCGGTGTCGGACTGGCACTCGTTGATCAGCACGCATTGGCACGGGGTGCACCCGTGACGCTCGGCCTGGGACATGCCCTCCGGGCACCCGATGTCGCACAACACGCCAGAGTTGTCGCAGTCCTGGCATGTCCCAGCGACGCACCACTGGGCCCCATAGGCGCAGTCATCATCGCTGCCGCAGGCGCCAGGGACCGCAACGCAAGCACCGCCGCCGCAGTCCTCGGTGCAGGTCCACTGCCCGATGGCCGCGTCACAGCTGCAGCTGGACGGGATGCACTGACCGGGCACCGTCTCGCAGGTCTCACCGGACGGACAGCCGCTGTCGACGCACCCCTGGGGGTTCGGCCCGGGGCATGCCTGGCCGGCGTCACCCGCGCCTCCATCCCCAAGGACGCCGTCTGGACCCGCATCCGCCGAGCCAGCGTCGGCCACACCGCCACCATCTCCGGAAGCGGCCCCATCCACAACCGCCGCGTCGGGCGTGACGACCGCGTCGGGCCCGGCGACCGCGTCGGGCGTGACGACCGCGTCGGGCGCGGACCCATCAGGCTGGCCCACAACGTCGGGGCTCGGGGTCGCGTCCACAGAGGTGGTCTCGCCAGCGCTCTGGTCCGCCCCGGTACCGGCGTCGACGGTGACGCAGAGGCCACCCTGACACGCGCTGCTGCCGGCGCAGTCGTCATCGCTGGCGCACCCGCCGTTGTTCGTGACCTCCTCGGGGCAACCGACCATCGAGAGCGCGAGCAGCGCCAGCGCGCCGAAGTACCTGATCATCAGAGATCTCCTGTGCATAGGTCAGAGCATAGCAGACGGATCGGGCTCCCGTGGCACGCCACCGACCAAAACACCCGCAACTCGCGGCCGCAACGGGCGCCAGCCCGCATCTCTCAACAGTTTTTGAGCCGCGCGCCGGGACGTGCGAGGGATTTCGTGGGGACGCTGACTGTCCGCCGAGGTCGCAGCACGAACCGGACGCTTTCTCGGCCCGAGGGAGCACCCCGTGCAGACGATCGCCAACGCCTCAAAGGGCCTCCTCGAGTGAGCGGGGGCTGCTCTTCGGTGACCGGCATTGGGGCTACAGCTTCATATGCCGGTCCAACCAGGCCTCGACCTCTTCACTCGGGATGGGCTCGCCCAAGAGATGCCCCTGGCCACAGTCGCAGCCCAGATCTGCGACGGCGTTGAGCTGCCGCAGGTTCTCGATGCCCTCGACGGTCACCGCGAGGCCCAGGATTCGGGCCAGCGAGACGATGGCCTCCACGATCTGCATGTGCGCGTGATTTTCAGGCAGCATCTTGATGAACGCACGATCCACTTTCAACGCGCTGACCTGGAGCTGGGTCAGATAGCTCAGCGACGAATACCCGGTCCCGAAGTCGTCGACCTGCACCCCCACCCCCATCTCGCGCAACCGGCGGACGTTGGGGATGGCGATGCCGACGTGATCCATCAGCCCGCTCTCGGTGATCTCCAGCTGCAGATTCTCAGGCCGGATGCCGGTAGCCTCGAGGGCCCGAGCCACCTCCTGGAGGAGCCCGGGGTGGTTGAAGTGGCGCGCGGCGATGTTGATGTTGAGCACCAGCGGTCGCCCCTCCCGGTTCGTCAGCCCAGAGATCCAGGGCGCCGCCTGGGCGCAAGCGTGCGCGAGCACCCAAGCGCCGAGCTCGATGATGAGATCGCTGTCCTCGGCGATGGGGATGAACTCAGCCGGCGGCAGCAAGCCACGGGTCGGATGCTGCCACCGCACCAGCGCCTCGAAGCCAGCGAGGCGCCGCGGACCCTGAATACTGAACAGGGGCTGAAAGTGGAGCCTGAGTTGGTCTCCCGGGATCCCGCGCTTCAGGAGAATCTCGGTCATCTGGTCGTTGACCGCGTTCATGTGCATGTTGGTCTCGAAGACCTGGCTCCGGTCGCCACCGCTAGAGCGCGCGCGGCGCAGCGCGAGGGACGCGTCGCGGAGGAGCTCCTCGGGGCGGTCGTAGCGCGACCGAGCCATCACGATCCCCGCGCTGAAGGAGCAGAAGACCTGGTGCCCGGCCAGCGAAAACGGTTTCGCCATGGCCTCGGCGACCGACGCCACCACCGACTCGGCGTCGGCGACAGAGCCGATCCCGGTGAGCAGCATCGCGAAGTCGTCGCTGCCCGTTCGGGCCACCACGTCACCTGCCTTGACCGACCGCAGCAGCCGCTTGGCGACGCCCCTGAGCAGCTCGTCACCGACGACGTGGCCGAAGCTGTCGTTGATGCGCGCGAACCGGTCGAGGTCGAGGGCCACCACGGCGAACTGGTAGCTCTCGTCGGTGCGGCGCTCTCTGACGCACTGAGCCGCCCGAGACAGCAACACGACGCGGTTGGGGAGCCCGGTGAGCGGGTCGCGCAGCCCCTCCGCCGCGACCTCGCCCATGACCCCGCTGCCCGCGGTGATGTCGGTCTGAACCGCGCTCACCGTGCCGCTGCCGGCCGCGCCGTCAAGGCGCCCGCGCAGGAGCATCCATCGATACGCGCTTGGACCGAAGGCAAGTCGGTAGTGGCAGTCCAGCGCTGGGAGGATCCCATCGGCCACGCCCTGGAGGGTGCGCCTGACGCGGTCCCGATCGTCCTCGTGGAGCCGAGCGAGCCAATCTGCCAGCGTCAGCTCCGCGTCGCTCGCCAGCTCCATCCCTGTCTGGACGCGAAACGCCGGCGAGAGCTCCACCCCGTCGTCGCGTGGAGTCCAGGTCATGAAGCCGTCGCCCGCGCCACCTATCACCGCCAGAATACGCTCGGAGGTCCCCTCGCGGTGGACACCCACGAAGGTGGTGTGAGCCCGCACCACGGCGCGCTCCAAGGCGGCGGCCAGCTGGTCCGCAGAGGCGCCGCCCGCAATGATCTCCGTGGCGCCGGCCGTGATGGCGCGGCGTAACTGCTGCCTCGTAGCGCCAGGGCGAGTCACCAACAGGATCGGGATCCCCAGACCCGTCCTCCGGATCGCGTCGATGGTCTTGAGCCCCTCGCCGAAGCGGTCGTCTTCCAAGACGAGAACCCGATGCTCCATCTGGCGTTGGATCGTGCTTTCGACGGCGACCGCGGGGATCCAATCGATGTGCACCCGGCCCAGCTCGTCACCAGCGCCGAGGGGGCACAGCCACTGGTGAGTGGCCCGCTCGAACATGTCGTACAGCGCCTTTTGGCCAGCCACCATGATGTGAACTACAGGGTTCATGTGGCGGAGGGCCCCCGACTCCGAGTGTTCGTCAGCGCAGAGTATAGTGCGTGCTGAACACCTTGCCTATGGAGCCGCTCGAGTCAGTAACCCAGATTCGGCGCCAACCAGCGCTCCGCCTCGAGGAGAGAGAGTCCCTTGCGCGACGCGTAGTCGGCGACCTGATCCTTACCCAGCGGGCCCAGGCCGAAGTAGGACGCCTCGGGGTGGGCAAAATACAACCCGCTCACGCTCGCCGCAGGCCACATCGCGTAGCTCTCGGTGAGGGTAACCCCGATGCGCTCATGAGGCTTCAGCAGGTCCCAGAGCGTGGCCTTCTCGGTGTGGTCGGGACACGCCGGATACCCCGGCGCCGGGCGAATTCCGCGATACTTGACGGCGATGAGCTGCTCGTTGGTGAGCGCTTCATCGGGGGCATAACCCCAAGACGTCGTGCGGACCCGCTCATGGAGGAGCTCGGCGAGCGCTTCCGCGAGCCGATCAGCCACGACCTTCGCCATGATCGCGCTGTAGTCGTCGGCGGCCGACTCGAACTCGGCGACGCACTCGGCGACGCCATGTCCAGCGGTCACGCAGAAACCACCGACGTAATCGACCCCCGCCGACTCCGGCGCCACGAAGTCAGCCAACGCCAGGTGTCCCGCATCGGGCCCTCGGTCGCGCTGCTGACGCAGGGTGTGGAGGGTGCTGCCGAGTTGGGCCCGGTGGGCGTCGTCCCAGATCACGATGTCGTCGCCGCGCCGATTCGCAGCGAAGAACCCGCACACGGCCTGCGGCCTGATCCGCGCATCAGCTTCAAAGCGAGCCAACATCTGCTCGGCGTCCGCCTTGAGTCTGCGGGCTTGCTCGCCCTGGACCGGGTGGTCCAACACCTTGGGGTAGTTCCCGCTGAGCTGCCACGCCAGAAAGAACGGCCCCCAGTCGATGCGCGGGATCAGCTCGCGGACGCTGATCTCCAACGTGGTCACCCCAAGCCCTGAAGCGGGCACAACGATATGCTGCGCAGCGGAGGCCGACCACTGGAGCCCGCGCTCGCGGGCCTGCGCGAGGGTGACCAGCTTGACGTCTTTGGCCTCGTGCCGCCGTCGCAGGGTGGCGTATCGCTGCTTGACCTCGGCGACAAAGCCGGGTCTGCGTTCGGCGCTGAGGAGCTTCGACACGACGCCGACAGCACGCGACGCGTCCGTCACGTGAACGGTCGGGGAGGCGGTGTAGGCCGGCTCGATCTTGATGGCGGTGTGTTTGGCAGACGTGGTCGCGCCGCCGATGAGCAGCGGGATCTCCACCCCCTGCCGCTCGAGCTCCGCGGCCACGTGGACCATCTCATGGAGGGATGGGGTGATCAGACCGCTCAAGCCGATGACGTCGACATCGTGCTCCTTGGCCTTGGCCAGGATGGTGTTGGCGGAGACCATCACGCCCAGGTCGATGACCTCGTACCCATTACAGCCCAAGACGACCCCGACGATGTTCTTGCCGATGTCGTGGACGTCCCCCTTGACCGTCGCCATCAGCACCTTGCCCGCGCTCGATATGCCGGTGGCTGCCTTGTCGGCCTCCAGATAGGGCTGCAGATGTGCCACCGCCCGCTTCATCACGCGTGCGCTCTTGACCACCTGCGGCAGAAACATCTGGCCGGAGCCGAAGAGGTCACCGACGACGTTCATGCCGTCCATGAGCGGTCCCTCGATGACATGCAGCGGTCGGTCGCAGCTCTGGCGCGCCTCCTCGGTGTCCTCCTCGATGAACGCCGTGATCCCGTGCACCAGGGCGTGCTCGAGTCGCTGAACGACGGGCAGGCCGCGCCATTGAGCGTCCGCGGTCTTCTTCTTCGCGCCCGTCCCCCGGTATCGCTCGGCCAGCTCTACGAGCCGATCGGTGGCCTCCGCCGATCGATTGAACAGCACGTCTTCGCACGCGTCCCGCAGCTCCCCGGGGACCTGGTCGTAGACGGTGAGCTGACCCGCGTTCACGATGCCCATATCCAGCCCAGCGGCGATGGCGTGGTACAAAAAACAGGCATGCATCGCCTCGCGGACAGGGTTGTTGCCCCGAAACGAGAAGCTGATGTTGGACACCCCCCCACTGACCAGCGCCCCCGGACACCGCTCCTTGATGAGCCGGGTGGCGTCGATAAAGGCCTTGCCGTAGTCGTCATGCTCTGACATGCC
Source organism: Myxococcales bacterium (assembly GCA_014239625.1). Classification (GTDB taxonomy): domain Bacteria; phylum Myxococcota_A; class UBA9042; order PHBI01; family JAAZYN01; genus JAAZYN01. The sequence goes on from JAAZYN010000023.1 coordinate 12,402, forward strand.
GGTCGCGACGGTCAGAATGTTCGGATCGAAGATGATGTCGGTCGGTGCAAACCCGACATCCTCCACTAAGATGCGGAAGCTGCGCTCGCAGACGGCGACTTTGTGATCGCGACCGACCGCTTGCCCCTCCTCGTCGAACGCCATGACCACCACGGAGGCCCCGAAGTCACGGCACAAGCCAGCCCGACGACGGAACTCGTCCTCGCCATCCTTGAGCGAGATCGAGTTGACGATGCTCTTGCCCTGGACGCTCTTGAGGCCCGCCTCGATGACCGTCCAGTCCGACGAGTCGATCATCACCGGCACCCGCGCGATGTCCGGCTCTCCAGCGATGAGGTTCAAAAACCGCGTCATCGCCGCGACCGCATCCAGCAGCCCCTCGTCCATGTTGATGTCGATGATCTGGGCGCCATTTTCGACTTGTTGCCGCGCGACCGACAGGGCCTCGTCGAATCGCCCTTCCAGGATGAGCGTCTTGAACTTGCGCGACCCCGAGATGTTGGTGCGCTCGCCGACGTTGGTGAAGTTCGACTCGGGTCGTCTGACGAAGGGCTCGAGCCCGCTGTAGCGAGGCCAGGCAGGCAGAGTCGGGGGCTTTCGCGGCGCACGTCCGGCGGCGACCTCCGACAGCGCGGCGATGTGGTCCGGGGTCGTCCCGCAACACCCCCCGAGGATGTTGATGAAGCCCGCGTCGAGAAAGTCCGACGCGTAGCCCGCCATGGTGTCCGGGGTCTGGTCGAAGCCCCCCATCTCATTGGGAAGGCCGGCGTTCGGATAGCAGGAAACGTAACACGCCGCCACGCGCGACATCTCTTCGATGTAAGGTCGCATCTCGGTGGGGCCCAGCGAACAGTTGAGCCCCACCGAGAGCATCGGGGCGTGGCTCATGGAGATGTAGAACGCCTCGGTGGTCTGACCGCTGAGGTTGCGCCCCGACAGGTCGACGATCGATCCCGACACCATGAGCGGCAACGCACCCAGCAGCCCGCGCTGTCTCAGCAGCTGCACGATCCCGAAGATGGCGGCCTTGCTATTGAGGGTGTCGAAGATCGTCTCCACCAGCAAGATGTCGACGCCACCGTCCAACAGCCCACGAGCCTGCTCGGCATAGGCCGCCGCGAGCTGGTCGAAGGTCACGGCGCGAAACGCGGGGTCATCCACATCCGGCGACAGCGACGCCGTGGCCCCCGTCGGCCCGAGGCAGCCCGCGACGAAACGAGGCCGGTCGGCGTTGGCCGCCGTCACGTCGCGCGCGGCCCGCTTGGCCAGCTGCGCGGCGGCCAGGTTCATGTCGTAGACGGAACCCTCCAGGCCATACTCCGACATCACGAGCCGATTGGCGTTGAACGTGTTGGTCTCGACGATGTCGGCGCCAGCGCGCAAGTAGTCGTGGTGGATGGCCTCGACGACGTCGGGTCGGGTCAGGTTCAGCGCGTCGTTGCAGTTCAACAGATCCTTGTGGTGGTCAGCGAAGCGCTCGCCGCGAAAATCCGCCTCCGTCAGGTCGTAGCGCTGAATCATCGTGCCCATCGCCCCGTCCAGCATGACGATGCGCTCGTCCAGGAGGCGGCGAAGGGCGTTCAGCGTGGTGACGGCTTTCGTATTCATTTGACCTCTCCAGAACCCGCTGATGGGATCCACCGCACTGAGGGACGGGATAGCGTCGACACCGAAGAGACCCGCTCACCGCGGACGGCCGTGACGGCCTCGGCTCCGTTCCCGTGGGCGCTCTCGTCAAGGCTCAACATCTCGGGTGCCGTAGGTTCATCGCCACCCCATACCGAACGACTTCGGCGGAAGCAACGTATTCGCGCAGTCCGAGTGCCCGCTCGGTACCACCGACAGCCCCCCCTGCACAGAGAGCCGGACGGTCTGGTCACCTTCCGCCGCCAGCGGATCCGGATGACCGGACGTCAGCGGCCCCCGCCCGCCGCCGCCAGCCGCCGGTCCGGTGGGCGCCGCGCCTCTCTGGTGGCACTCGATGTGCCGCCCTCAATCCGGGTTAGAAGCAGAGCCCGAAGGGCGAGTCGGTGCCGTACAGGGAGTCGCAGTTGGTCGGCCCCGTCGTCGAACAGTCAGGATGTGGATCGGTCTGAAAGGGCGCCTCGGACACCAAGCAGAGCTCGTAACAGAGCAGGGCGCCGGCGGCGAACAGATCGAGGCAGACGCCGCCCGGGCGACAGATGGTCCCGGTGCTCGCGAACTGCGAGGGGCAGGTGTCACCGGGTGCGAGGCCGGCGGCGTCCGGCCACCACGCCGGGAACCCGATGCACACGTCGAAATCACTGCCGTAGGCCTCGCCGGGAAAGCAGATCTCGGCGCTGTCGGCGCACGGCACCGCGGGCACGCCGTGGTAGTCGCAGGATGACTGGCAGGCCCCGACGTCCAGGGGGATCG
>JAAZYN010000240.1 GCA_014239625.1 Myxococcales bacterium
GCACGTGGCATACCTGAAACGCAGGCGCGCGCGCTGCTCACCGAAGCCTTTATCGCAGAAGCCATTGACCAGATTGCAGACGAGGACGTGCGGGCCGCCTTGATGGACACGACACGCACCTGGCTCACCACGCTGATGATGACCTCGGTACTCAACGGCGACTCGCGCTCCATCAGGTCCGACAGGGGCTCGCCTTCGAGATACTCCATCGCCAGGTACAGCTCGTCGTCTTCGGTCTGTCCGAAGTCGTGCAGCTTGATGGTGTTCGGGTGGCCCAGAGTCGCTACCGCCCGGGCTTCGCGCTGGAACCGCTTGACCGCCGTGATGTCGCTCATGAGCCGCCGGTGCAGGAACTTGAGCGCGACCTTGCGCCCGATGGGCACCTGCTCGGCGAGATATACGCTGCCCATCCCGCCGGAACCCAGCTTCCGCTCTATCTTGTAGCGGCCTGCCAAGACGCGCCCGATGCGGGGATCTGCTCCATCCACCGTAATATTGTCGGCCGGGATGGTGATAGAGCCGTCATGCGGACAGGTGCGGGCGTCCGTCAGCTGAATGCACTCCGGGCAGACGCGCTGGCCAGACGGAGCGTCGGTCACTTGCCAGCCGTCCAGCGGATCTCCATCGCGTCGATGTGGACGGGATCCTTTGGTTTGGTAGGCTTCTCTTTGTCCGGGTCGAGCCTCGGCGCGTTGGCGATCTTGCTCACGATGTCGAGATTGTCGCAGGTCCCCAGCGCTGCGTACTTGTTCTTCAAGTGGGTCGCCCGTTTGGTCGTGATGAAGAACTGGCTGCCGTGGGAGTCTTCGCCTGCGTCCACCATACCCATGGCGCCTGGCTTGTCGTACCGCGCGTTGGCGGTGTCCTCGCGCGCCACCACCCAGCCTGGCCCCTTGGACTTCCACGCCGGGCCGCGTCCTCTGGAGACCGCCGGGTTACCCGTCTGAATCAGGAAGTTCCGCACCAGGCGATGAAAAGGGAGGCCCGTGTAAAAACGGCTGCGGCTCTTCTTTCCGGTGTCTGGATCCCGCCACAGGAGCTGCCCGGTCGCCAGCGCGACCACGTTGGTCACGGTCTGAGGGGCGTTGTCACGGTCCAGCTCGCAGTGGATTTCGCCCAGGCGCGTCTTGATCACCATGGACAGGGTGGTGCCGTCGCCGGGGACCTTGCCCATGATCCGCTTGATGTCGGCTTCGCTATATGTCTTCAGCGTCCGTTTGTGGGGCGTGACGGGGGCCGCGCCGCCCGTCACGGCCGCGACGGCTCCGCTCGCGCCGCGAGTCGCGCGGTCGAGGTGTTGCTTGAGCACCGCGGTGGAGACGCGCTCATCCAGGTCGGCGTCCCGGGGCGACAGGCACCCGACGAGCGTCAAGGTCAGCATCGACGCTGTGGTGAGTTTGAGGGCTTGTCTAGCGTGCATCGCCGCGGACATATCAACAAACCTCCGCCGCATCAATCTTCAAACCCCAACGCCTCGACGCGCCTCCGGCGGGGCTGGGGTAGATGAGGAGCAGGGATCGCGCCCAGGCTCTTCGCCACCGCGTCTGCGGGCATCCCGAGAGAGGGCGGGCTGTGCGTCTCAATGTGCGGTCGCGTCCGCAGCCGGCCGGCGACAGAGGCACGCATGGGCTCGCCCAGGTGTGCGAGCCTCGTCGGTTTTATCGGCCACCGGCGGCCAGCGGCGTCAGCGGGGCGAGGTCGGTGGTCGCAGTACGACGGGGATCATCGCTTGCACGGGCTTGCCGCCGCCGGGCGCCTGAAACGTCCAGCTCTTTGCCTTCAGCGCCACGCAGAGCTTCAGGTCTTCGGGCGGATTGCCGCGCTTGGAGAAGCCAGCCTTGTTGGACCTGCCGTCCTTGGTGATCTGCATCCCGATGGTCAACGAGCCGGAGAAGGCGCGGTCGCTCCCAGCAGCTTTGACGTGATCGAGGTAGCACTGTTTGATCTCGGCCAGGTGGGCCCTCATTGCGGTGGTCACCAGCCCGCGAGAGGCGTCTTGGTCGGAGGTCGCGATTCGACCCAGCGCCACCGTCCCGGTCCCGCTCTCGGCCTGTTTCTTGAGCTTGGCCGCCATGGCGGGGGCCACGGTCTCACCGCGCTTGGACAAGTCGATCTCGGTGATGAGCGGTTTGCGGGCTGCGGCTCTGAGCGCGCTGTGGTCGCCCTGACGGATCCGTCTGGCGATGTGGCCGCCGAGGGCCTCGGTCGTGACGGCGCCACTGCAGTTGGTCAGCGCAGCCGCGGCTGCTGGAGCGGCTACAGCGATGCGCGGCGTACAGCCGCTCTTCGGCGTCGCCGCGGCCGCCGTCAGGCGCACCGTCTCGCCGACCCTCGTCGTCGTGTCAGGGGCGACGACGATCCAATAGTCCTTCTTGTCGTTGGCCGAGCACAGGGGCTCGCCCAGGGCCCGCACGACCGCCGGCGTGACGCGGCCGGAGTTGGCACGCGGCGCCGCCGGGCAGCCTTGTGCCAGCGTCGTGATGGGCACTCCCCCGGCCACCGACGCCGCGGGAAACACCGCGCCGGAGGGGCCGATGAACACCTTCGCGTTCGCCCCCTCTTTACCGATGAACAACGCCAGGTGCGCGGCGCCGGGGAGGGGCGCTCGGGGTGACGCGACCTGGGGCATCTGAATGGCGAGCGCGCCACCTCCGGCGACGGCCACTCGGATCTCGGTGAAGCCCGCTCGGGAGGCCGACTGCATCACGTTCCACAGGGCCCCCGCCCCGAGGGACGCGTCGATGTGGGCGTTGAGCACCTCGCCTCCCTTGCGCGCGCCCTCAAGCGCTCGTGCCCACGGGGCTACAGGCCCGGCCGAGTGAGCGGAGCTGGGATCCGGCAGGGCGGTGGCCATCCCCTGTGTATCTCTGAGCACGAGCTTGGCTTTTTCGTCCATCAAGACAGCCGGAGCGCCGGCCGTGAGCTCGCTGTTGGACGTCGCTTTCGGCAGGGTGACCACGCCGTGCGGCCTCGTCGCCACGGCGCTCGTCGCCGCCGGGCCCTTGGCCTGGTTGACGCCTTTCCCCAGCGGGGGCCCGTCCAGCGTTGGTCCAGGTTTGGACCGCTCTGCGCCACACCCCAGGGTGAGGGTGGCCATGGTCACTCCGATAAGCACGCGATGTCGTCGTTGCAGCATTGCGCCTCCGTACTCAGTCACAGCGCGGGTGGTCAACGGAAATGTCGGCGCAGCACTTCCATGAAGGCCTTGGTCACGCTGCTGACCGCCCGGTCGGGCGCCACCACGACATTCAACTGGCGGCGCAGCGGCGTGTCGCCGCAGGGGAGCCCGCCGTGGTCTCCCTGGCTCAGGGCGTATCGGCTGACGAAGCCGGCGCCGATCCCTTCGCGGACCATGCGCTTGATGCTCTCGATGGATCGCAGCTCCATCACCGCTTGAAGTCGCACGCCGCCTTTGGCCGCAGCGGTATCGAGCATCTCGCGAATGGCTGTCCCCGACTCGAACAACACCATCGGCGTGTCCTCCAGGTCGGCCCACCCGAAGTCGGTCACCCGGGGGTCGTTGAGGGGGTGGTCCGGCGGCAGGATCAGCACCAGCTCGTCGGTCAGCCACTCGCGCTCCTCGAGGTGCCATCGGTGGGCCTCACGCCCGCCGGCGGTCACGATTCCCACGTCGATGAGCCCGTCGACCAAGGCTCGGCGCACCCCGGCGCTGCCCTGCTCTTTGACGAACAGCCCGATGTCCGGATGGTCGCTCAACAGCTCCCGCAGCAGCGGCGGCAGCAGGTAGGTGGTGGCCGTCGCGCCGCCGCCGATCCTGAGGCGACCTCGTACGCTCCCGCTTACGTCGGCGACCGCCGCATAGCCAGCCTCGATCTCGCGAATAGCTCCCTCGGCGTGTCTACGGAACACCTCTCCGGCTTCGGTCAGCACCATGCCGCGCGGCGTGCGCTGGAACAGCTTTTCTCCGAGCTCATTTTCCAGCCGCGCCAACTGTGAACTCACCGCTGGCTGTGTTAAATGCAGCTCTGCCGCCGCCCTCGTCATGTTTTTGAGGCGCGCGATGACCAGAAAACTTCGCAGTGGCGTGAGTTCCATAGATTGATTCTATCGTGATGATAGAATCAATCAACTTCATTTATGCTGCGCCGTGGCTTAAGGTTCATTCGCCCCGAACGAAAAGCCCATTTCCCGCCAGGAAGGTGACCTCATGGCCAGTCCCGACCGCATCGACCTCAGCAACAACGCCGCCACGACCCTCGAGGTCGACGGCACGAGCTACACCGCCTACCGCTTGAGCGCGCTCACGGACGCGGGGATCGGACACGTGGACAAGCTCCCGTACTCGATCAAGGTCTTGCTCGAGTCATGTCTTCGTAACGCCGACGGCCGCGTGGTGCTCGAGGAGCACATTCGGGCGCTGGCCAACTACGACGCCAACGACGTCGGCGAGCAGGAGATCGCGTTCAATCCGGGGCGCGTCGTGCTTCAGGATTTTACGGGCGTCCCTGCGGTGGTCGACTTCGCTGCTCTCCGCAGCGCCATGTCGCGCCTGGGCGGTGACGTCACGAAGGTGAACCCCCTGATCAGGGCGGATCTGGTCATCGACCACTCGGTCCAGGTGGACTCGTACGGAAGCAGCGGCGCGATGGCGTTGAACACGCAGCGGGAGTTCGAGCGCAACCGCGAGCGTTACCTGTTCTTGAAATGGGGCCAGAGCTCTCTGTCGAACTTCAGCGCGGTGCCTCCCTCGACCGGCATCGTGCACCAGGTCAACCTGGAGTATCTGGCGGGGTGCGTCCTGACCAAGGACGGGACGCTGCTCCCCGACTCGCTGGTGGGCACCGACTCGCACACCACCATGATCAACGGCCTGGGCGTCGTCGGGTGGGGCGTTGGCGGCATCGAGGCCGAGGCGTGCATGCTTGGGCAGCCGATCTACATGCTCATCCCCAAGGTCGTCGGGATGAAGCTGACGGGGCGTCTGCCCGAGGGGGCGACGGCGACGGATCTGGTCCTGACGGTGACCCAGATGCTGCGCAAGCACGGCGTGGTTCAGAAGTTCGTCGAGTTCTTCGGCGATGGGCTGGGCTCGCTGAGCCTCGCGGATCGCGCCACCATCGCAAACATGGCGCCTGAGTACGGGGCGACCATCGGGTTTTTCCCCGTCGACGACAAGACCCTGGACTATCTGCGCCTGAGCGGTCGGGACGAGCACCAGGTCAACGTGGTCGAGGCCTACGCCAAGCTTCAGGGCCTGTGGCGCGACGAGAGGGTCGCGACGGAGTACAGCTCCACCATCGAGCTGGACATGGCCACGGTGCAGCCCTCGTTGTCGGGGCCCAAACGCCCGCAGGACCGCATCTTGCTGAGCGACATGAAGGGCACCTGGGGCATCGCGCTCCGAGACACCTTTGGCCGCACCGAGGCCGGTCCGGAGCTGCCGACCGACTACAAGGGCGCGTCATTTCCCATGAAGGACGGCCTGGTCACCATCGCCGCCATCACGTCGTGCACCAACACGTCCAACCCGAGCGTCATGGTCGCCGCCGGGCTCGTCGCTAAAAAGGCCGCCGATCTGGGCCTCAAAGCGCGCCCCTGGGTGAAGACCAGCCTCGCGCCGGGTTCCCGCGTGGTGACCGACTATCTGGAGCGCGCGGGTCTCGACAAGGCCCTGGAGTCGCTGGGCTTTTATACCGTCGGTTACGGTTGCACGACCTGTATTGGCAACTCGGGCCCCTTGTCGCCGCCCATCGCCGGCGCGATGGCCGGCGCCAGCGCCATCATCATGGCGATCAGCGATAGCGCCCTGGCTGCTCGGGTAGGGCCAAAGATATCTCGGGCGACAGCGCGCCGCTCCCGCCGCCGGTCCATGAGGCGGTGGTGGACAACGACCTGGTCGTCGCCTCGGTGCTGTCGGGCAACCGCAACTTCGAGGGCCGGATCAGCCCTCACATCAAGGCGAACTACCTGGCGTCACCCCCGCTGGTAGTGGCCTACGCCTTGGCAGGGACGGTGGACATCGACCTGCAGACGGCCGTCATCGCGCAGACGCCAGAAGGCGACGACGTCTTTTTGGCCGACATCTGGCCGACCAA
>JAAZYN010000241.1 GCA_014239625.1 Myxococcales bacterium
CCAGGGCCTGGTCGGTCCACGGAAACAGCCAGCGCCTGGACGGCGGGTCGATGTTCGGCAACGCGCCCCGGGCGGTGTGGCAGCGTTGGATCACACCCGACCAACAGCACCGGATCCCGTTGGCCTGTCGGTGCCTGCTGCTGGAGGAGCCCTCGGGTCGCCGGATCCTCTTCGAGGCCGGAATCGGTGCCTTCTTCGAGCCCAGGCTGCGGGAGCGGTTCGGCGTGCAGGAGTCGACGCACGTGTTGATCGACAACCTCTCGGCGCTTGGGATCGGTCCGGCAGAGATCGACGTCGTCGTCCTGTCGCACCTCCACTTCGATCACGCCGGGGGGCTGCTGACTCCGTGGGCGGAGGGCGCCCCCGCGGAGCTGGTCTTCACCAACGCGAGGTACGTCGTCGGCGTCCGGGCGTGGGAGCGAGCGGCCAACCCCCATCCACGGGATCGGGCGTCCTTCATCGACGGCCTGCTGCCCCTGCTGGATGCCACCGGACGGGTCGAGCGAGTCGCCGGAGACCGATCGGAGCTCCTCGGCGACGGCTATCGTTTCCATATCTCGGATGGTCACACCCCAGGCTTGCTGGTGGCCGAGATCGACGCGCCGGATGGGCCCGTCGTCTTCGCCGCCGACATGATCCCCGGCGCGCCCTGGGTGCATCTGCCCATCACCATGGGATACGACCGCTATCCAGAGCTCCTCATCGATGAGAAACGCCAGCTGCTCGGCGAGCTCGTGAGCCGTCGTGGCAGACTCTTCTTCACCCACGATCCCAAGGTGGCGATGGCCACAGTCGCGGTGGACGGGCGTGGCCGCTTCAGCGCTGAACGGACCTGGTCACATCTCGAGGCGCTCGACCTCTGATCTCGTTCCGCGCGACCGTAGCTTCGGGCTCACCGTCGGCCGCCTGGCCACATCGGCTGGGGCCCCGCGTTAAGGACCACGCGCTCATGCCACCCGGCGGGGTCCGAAGCACGCACCGACGAGCGAGCAGGCCCCGCTGGGCAGCAGCGCAGCGGGCGAAGGCAACAGCGACGGCGGTTCCGGGTCGCGTGGTCCATCCTCGGCATGGGGTCGCCCAGAAAAACGACGTGGAAGCCTCCGATACGTAAGGCGCGCCGCAGCGAGCACCGCCGTTGCGTTGAACCGACTTGCACGAGCCCGGTTGAGGAACTCCGTCGATCCCTGCATCATTCAACGATGGCAGAACATCTCGCCATACTGTTCGCTGACATCAGCGGCAGCACCAGCCTGTATGAGGCCCTCGGTGATACCGTGGCGCGTACGATCACGTCGTCGTGCGTGGCTGCGCTGTCGGCGATCACGACCCGGCACCAGGGACGGGTCATCAAGACGATCGGTGACGAGGTCATGTGCACCTTCCCCGACGCAGATCTAGCAGCCCAAGCGGCTCTCAGCATGCAGGAGGGGGTCAAAGTCCAGTCGCCGAGTTGGGGGCGACCGCTACAGATCCGGGTGGGGTTCCACTTCGGCGAAGTGATCGAAGAGCGCGGCGACGTCTTCGGCGACGCCGTCAACGTGGCCGCGCGCATCGCGGGTCAAGCCAAAGCGGATCAGATCCTGACCACCAGCGCTACCCGTGACTACCTCGACCACGCATTGCGGGCCAAGATGCGCTTGGTAGAGTCGACGCGTGTCAAAGGTCGCATCCAACAGCTCGAGATCCACGAGCTCACCTGGGGTGAACCCGAGGAGGTCACCACCTTCGCGCGTGCGTTCAACTTCGACGACCTCGACGAGCCCGGCGTCAGCGCGGAGCTCACGGTCGGCGGACGCGCCATCCACGTCGACGATCACTCTCAGGTGATCACGTTGGGGCGGGGTAAGATGGCGGATGTCTTCGTCGACGCGGTCACCGCCTCGCGGCTCCACGCGCGGATCGAGCTGCGGCGCGGCCGCATCTTCGTGGTCGACCAGAGCACCAACGGCACGTTCGTCGTCCTCGGCAACGGCGACCACTACCTTCACCGCGACGAGCTGGAGCTCGAGGGGGAAGGGCGCATCGGGCTCGGCGCAAAACCGAGCTCGGTCGATCGGACGTCGATACATTTCGTGATCCAGTCGGCGTGACGGCGCGCCGCTCCTGAGCGCTCGATGGCGCGCAGCTTCTACCGGCGGCCCCACACCTCCATCGACCCTCGAGCGCTGGTGAGAGGCAGATCTGTAGGGTGTTCGCCGCGTTCCGCATTCGGCCCTGATGATGACCCGCGCGGGTCTGGGTGACGACGCGCCATCTCGTGCTCGAGATCTCGGAGGACGCTCCGGCGGAGCCCTCGGTGCTCCGACGGGGCGCGTTCTAGCTTGACTCGTGCTCGGGAGGTCACGTTCTATGAAGTGGCGCGCGCCCTCGCGTGAGCATGTATCTCGTGTCCCAGTAACAACGCTGTGCGTCGTCCCCAGTCACGATGCGCCGAGCCTACTGACAAGACCTCGCTGTTCGCCGCTCCGTCGTCCAGCCTGGTCGTTGTCGAGGCTTGGACCGGAGGTCTCCCATGGGAAGTTGGTCGCGTCGTACCTTCATCGCGAGCGGTGCAGCTGCGGCCGCAGCTGGTCCGTTCATCCGGACTCTCAACAACACTCAGGCGCGAGCCGCTGGAGGGATCGGGGAGGGGAGCGGCGCGCGACGCCTCATCATCTTCTTCTCGCCCAACGGGACCATTCATGACCACTGGCGTCCTTCAGGCGGCGAATACGACTTCAGCTTCCCCGCGGGGTCCATTCTCGAGCCGCTGGAGCCGCACCGCGACGAGCTCATCATTCTGGACGGGATCGACTTCTACGGCGTGGCCAACCACGAGCCCGGGATGGCCGCGATGCTCACTGGAGGGGGGGCGGCGGGTGATCTTACCGGGGGCAAGTCGCTCGATCAGTACGTCGCCGGCGAGCTGGCCTTCGGGACCAAATTCCCGTCCCTGGATCTCGGCGTTCAGACCAGCGCCTGGGGGGCCAACAATCAGACCCGGATGTGCTACAGCGCCCCTAAGGTCTTCGTCCCCCCGGATGACAGCCCTCTGAGCGTCTACGAGCGCATGTTCGGCCAGTACGGTGCGTCTCAAAGCCAACAGGACACGACCTTCAGCCGACGCAAGAGCATCGTCGACCTCGTCTCTGGGGAGCTCAAGAGCCTGCGCTATCGAGTGGGCTACGAAGAGAAGCTCAAGCTCGATCAACACCTGGAGTCGTTGGTGCAGCTGGAGGCCTCTCTGTCCGGCTCGGGGGATGGTTGCGCCGCGCCAGACTCGGTGCTCGACGTCCCCACTCAGGAGCACCAGTATTTTGCCGACATCGCGCGGGCACAGATGGACCTCATGTTCACGGCGCTGGCATGTGATCTCACTCGGGTGGCCTCCATCCAGCTGTCGCACACCGTGGGCCCCCACGTCTTCACCTGGCTCGGACTGACCGAAGGTCACCACAGCCTCTCTCACATGAGCGACACCGACGTGGCCGGGGTAGCCAAGTACGTCCAGGCGGAGCGCTGGATCAGCGAGCAGTTCGCCTACCTGGTGGACCGATTGAAGAACGCCCCGGAGCCAGGTGGCGACGGCAGCATGCTGGACAACTCGTGTGTCCTGTGGGCCCAGGAGATGGGTGACGGCCGTCTTCACGACTGCGTCTCCGTGCCGTTCGTGATCGCGGGCGGCGCCTGCGGCGCGTTCCAGACCGGGCGCTACCTGAACTTCCAGAGCGAGCCTCACCAGAAGCTGTTGGTCTCGATCTGTCACGCGATGGGGCTCTCCAATCCGGTCTTTGGAGATCCATCTCACGGCGCTGGCCCTCTGTCGGGACTGGGGGCGTAGCCATGAGGACCTTCATACGACTGTGTTGCGTGGCGGCGCTCGCCCTGGGTGGGTGTGGCGAGGACGGCGCCCGCGCCCCCGCCGCCGATGCCGTGGGGGCCGCTGACTCCGCTCGAGGGCCCAGCGACGCGGTAGATGTGGGTCGCCCGGGGGACGGCGGTGGGCTCGACATCGCGCAACCATGCCAGACGGACCTGGAGTACTTCGCGGGAGCCCTCTGGGAGCCGACCTTGAGCGTGAAGTGCTTCGTCTGTCACAGCGCGGTCGGGATCGCCAAGAACTCCGCCATGGTGTTGCTGGGTGCCGACGAGCCCGACTTCCTGCAAGCCAACTTCGACACGGTCAAGGCCATCGCGCTCCAGGAGATTGGAGGTCAGTCCACCCTCCTCGCGAAGCCCACCATGACGCATCCGATGGGGCACACCGGCGGCGAGCAGATCGAGGCCGGCGGCGCGGAGTACTTGCGATTCGAGCACTTCGTCGAGCGAATTAACGGCCTGGCGGGCGAATGCGACGCGCCTCATCCGGGCGACGATGAGGCGTGCGACGCGCTCCCGGTCGGCCGGCCGCGGGTAAGGAGGCTGAGCCACGTCGAGTATGACAACACCATCACCGCGCTGTTCGGGTTCGAGTCCACCTGGGGCGAGGGCTTCACCGTGGACAACTTCGTCCAGGGCTTCGACAACAACAGCGACGCGCTGACCGTCAATCCGCTGCTCGCCGACCAGTACCGAAAAGCGGCTGAGTCCATCGCTCAACAGGCTCTGCAGTCGCCTGGCGAGCTCGTCGCGTGTGGCGGCGCGCCTGGCGAAGAGCTCGCCTGCGCCGAAGAGTTCATCGTCACCTTCGGGGCGCGGGCGTTTCGCCGACCTGTCGAAGACCAGGAGGTGAACGCCTACCTCCAGATCTACACGCTCGTCGCGGCGGACGATGGATTCGAAGCGGGCATTCAGTGGGTCATCACGGCGCTGCTGCAGTCCCCGCATTTCCTCTATCATCAGGAGATCGGGACCCACGTGGGGGCAGGCGCTCACGAGCTGACCGGCTACGAGATCGCCTCGCAGCTGTCGTATTTCCTGTGGAACTCCATGCCGGACGAGGAGCTCTTCGCCAAGGCCGCCGACGGATCCCTGCGCGAACCGTCGGTCATCCTGGCTCAAGCCGAACGGATGCTCGCCGATGCGCGGAGTCGGCAGATGCTGTCTCACTTCTCTGAACAGTGGCTGGACATTCGCAACCTCGGGGTAGCGCCCAAGGACGCGGAGACCTACCCGGAGTTCAGCGCCGCCGTGCGGGACGCCATGGTCGAAGAGACCGCGCGCTTCTTCGCCCACGTCGTGTTCGACGGGGGTGGCACCCTGTCGGAGGTCTTCACCGCAGAGTACACTCTGGCCAACAAGCTCCTGGCCGACTACTACGGCCTCGACTCCACCGCCGCTGCGGACTTCTCGGTCGTGCAGCTTGGCGGGACCCCGTACGGCGGGATCTTGAGCCATGGCGCGTTGATGGCCAAACACGCATTCGCCAACAGCTCGTCACCGATCCACCGGGGGGTCATGGTCCGCGAGCGGATCTTGTGCCAGGAGCTCCCTCCCCCGCCGCCGGGGATCATCGTCCAGGTGCCCGAGCTCGACCCCGCGCTCACGACCCGTGAACGCTTCCAGGCGCACTCAGCGGTCGAGCCCTGCGTCGGCTGCCACCAGCTCATCGACCCGATCGGGTTCGCCTTCGAGCAGCTGGACGGCGCGGGACTCTATCGCGATCAGGAGGCGGGCAAGCCGATCGACGTCACCGGGGAGATCATCGGCTCGGTCGGTAGCGACGGCGCCTTCGACGGGGTCGGCGAGCTCAGTACGCTGTTGGCCGACAGCGACGAGGTCAGAGCCTGCTTTTCGCTCCACTGGTTCCGCTACGCATATGGCCTCGACGAGTCATCCGAGATGCACTGCCTCGTGCGCGATCTACAAGACGACTTCAAGGCGGACGGCGCCACCATTCAGAACCTCATCCTGAGCCTGACCCAGACCGATCACTTCACGCGGCGGCTGGGCGACCCACCTGAGATCGTCGCCGACGTGGTGGACGACACTCAGGGTGCCGACGGCGGCGTCACCGATGGGGGCCTGGACGACGGCGGTGGAGAAGAGGTCATCGGGCCCGCCCCTCAACCGCTCGGGATCGAGACGGTCATCCAGTCGCAGTGGAACGAAGGGTATTGCTCAGACG